>NZ_JANHZQ010000013.1:0-101799 GCF_041414725.1 Alteromonas sp. DY56-G5
GATCACCAAACGTCATGAATGTTCCCTTTATTTTTTATCTTACTGAATTTTAGTCATTATTTGTGGGGATACCTCAGACTCTGACCCCATTTTTTGTGACCCCATTTTTTTGGATTTATAGGCCCATGGCATGGCTGACAAAGGCGGTTTTAATGGTGCTGAGTTTGTCTGTGGTTGTAAGGCCAATTCCTCTGAGCAACTTTTTGAGGGGGTCGTCGCCGTCGAATAAGAATTTAAAGCCGTCCATTGCGGCAATCATTTTCGTGGCTTCTGTTTTACGGCTTCGTTCGTAGCTGCGTAAATGCTTGTACAAACCTATGTCTTTACCCGACGCCTTTAAGTCATTTAGGGTTTCTGCCAATGCGAGCGCATCTTGCATTCCCAAGTTAGCGCCCTGCCCTGCAAGCGGGTGAATGGTATGCGATGCATCGCCTACCAGCACCACACCGTCTTTCGCCCACTGGCGTGCATAACGCATGGTCAACGGGAAAGCGGCGCGCTTGGTTTCAAGCGAAATAGTGCCAAGAACGCTATTACTAGCCGCAGTTAATGCATTGCAGAACGCGGCGTCATCCACCGCCATTAATGAGTTTGCTTGCTCTGGCGTTTGCGACCATACAATAGAACATACATTTGGCTCAGACATAGGCAGTAGCGCGAGCGGTCCTGTGGGTGTGAACGCTTGTCTCGCCACATTATTATGCGGCTCTACCGTTTTGATATTAGCGACAATCGCCGTATGCTCGTAGTCTTTAAAAGTAATAGGCAAGCCAGCCTGCTTTCTCACAAACGAGTTTGCGCCATCGGCGCCTACTAACAACCTGCAGCTTAGCACGTCATCATTATCAAGCATCAGCATGGTTTGATTTGGTCCAGCTAATACTCTATCAATACCCGCGGTGATCAACTCCACGTTAGGCTGCGCTTCCACAGATTTAGACAATGCATTGACTAAAGCCTGATTCTCTACAATCACGCCAAGCGCATCACTGCCCATTTCATCGCATGAAAAATGAATGTCGCCAAAACTATCTTTGTCCCATACATGCATGTCGGTGTAAGGGTTGGCGCGGTCTTGCTGCAAATGCGACCACACATCAAACTGCTGCAACGCTTTAATATTAGCCTGGTTTATGGCACTCACTCTCGCCGTAGGCTTCTCGTCCAGAGTCTGATAACACGCCGCTTTATCGACTATTGCTATGCTCAATTCACTGTGTTTAAGCGCCGCTGCAAGGGTTAGCCCTACAATTCCGCCGCCCACTATCGCTATATCAACATGCTGCATTGTTATCTCTTTTTCTTAGTGGTGTTTCGCCATAGCCCGTCGTGTATTTAACAAACGCTTTTTTCGCCTGGGGCATCATGCTTAATGCAAATAACGACAAATTACGCCCAATTACCGTTGGAAAATACTGGTTTGAAAAGGTGCGAACTAGCGTATCGGTCAGGGCTATCGTGTTATCCCTGTCATTCTTACGCGAATTGGCGTAATGCTGAGTAATACTAAAAGCGCCTGCATCGAAATTAGCTGATGCGATTGTATCGCTTTTCTCTTCGTATGAATTATGCTCACCGTGCTTTTCCGCTGACGCTTGCAGAACAGACACTAAAGCACTTAAGTCGCGTAAGCCTAGATTGAAGCCTTGCCCTGCAATAGGATGTAGCGCCTGTGCCGCATTGCCTACCACCACGGTGCGATGACTAGCAACTTGCTGCGCCTTAGTAAGCGCTAACGGGTAACTTGCCAACTCACTGACTCTCAGTACTTTGCCCTGTCGATAGCCAAATGCTTCCTGTAGGGCCTTGATAAATGCGCGTTGATTTAATGCCATTAACGACTTTGCGGCTTCGGTATCTACGGTCCATACAACTGAAAAGCCGTTTCCACTAGCCTTGATATCGTCGATTTCACTGTCGAAAGGCAGGAACGCTAACGGGCCACTTTGGGTGAAACGCTCGTAAGCTCTGTTTTCATGAGGGAGCTGAGTGTGAACGTTAAAGACAATGGCCGTTTGATGATAATCATTGACTGTTTTTGAAATGCCAACCTGGTCAGCTAATCCTGAACGACCGCCATCGGCCAATACCAGCAACTTTGTAGTAAGCGATTGCCCACTATCTAGCTGCACCTCTACAAAATTAGACTGCTGCTTTACGTTAGTTACTTTAGCTGGTGCGATATATTGGTAGCTTGAGGTTGCACCTGCCGCCAATCGCGTTAGTGCGCTTAAGCTCACCACCTGGCCGAACGCGTCAATGTGGTAGTCACTGCTTTGAAGGTTTAATAGCCCCAAGTGCCCTTTGTCGCTAACCTCAATAAGCTTAATTTGAGGAGGTAACTCACCGTTGTGCTGCTTAGCTACATCGTCAAGGTTTAGCCCCATGTGAGACAGTTCTTCAACAGTACGTCTTGCCAAGGCAATCACTCGGGTGTCGGTAAAAGGGTTAAAGTCGACTAAGCTCTTACTGGTTTGCTCTGGGTCAGCCGCATCAATTAGGGTGACAGATAAGCCAGCGCTGTTTGCAGGAGATACTTTCTCTGCGAGTGCTTTGGCTAATACAGTACCGACAATACCACCACCAATAATTACTACATCAACCGCTGCTGCCGATTCCACTGTTTTTATTTTCCTGTCGCCCAGAGGCTATAATTATTAAAAGCGTTAATTCTGAGATTTTTTCTTTATGTTAAAGGCTAGTTTTTAGCGTAACTTAAACCGGTAACTCAAACCAAAATTCCGTATTTCACACTTATCGCAGTTTTTCAAACCTTGGTAAAACTAGCAAATTTTGACAACTAGTCTCTGCTTTCAGCCATAAGCGCTTCAATTTCATCAATGTCTTTTGGCACGTCTGCAGTAAGAATATCGACACCCGTCGCAGTAATCACCACATCGTCTTCAATTCTTACACCAATGCCTTTGTATTTTTCCGGCACGTTGCTGTCTTGGCTAATGTAAATGCCGGGCTCAACAGTGATCACCATGCCAGGCTTTAACGGACGGTCTTCACCGTCAATCTTGTAGTTGCCTACATCATGCACATCTAGACCTAAATAGTGCCCTAAACCATGCATGTAAAACTGACGCCACGTTTCATTTTCAAGGTTTTCTGCCACACTACCTTCAAGAACGCCAAGGTCAACTAAACCTTGAGTAATAATTTCTACGCTATGTAACATAGCTTGTGACAAGGTAACGCCGGGCGCTAACATGTCTAACACGCTTTTTTGCGCTTTTAATACAACGGTGTAAATTTCGCGCTGAGCATGTGTGAACTTTCCATTTGCAGGAAACGTTCGCGTGATATCCGCAGCATAACCTTGATATTCAGCACCTGCATCGATCAAGATCAAGTCACCGTCATTTACCTGCGCGTTATTTTGCGTGTAATGCAAAATACACGCATTGTCGCCGCTTCCAACAATAGTGCTATAAGCAGGTGAACGGGCTCCCGCCATCGCAAATTCATGGTGAATTTCAGCTTCTAGCTGGTACTCGTAACAACCAGGCGCGGCGAACTGCATAGATCGCTTGTGCGCACGTGCGCTTATCTCACCCGCCGCTTTCATCATGGCCACTTCACACGCTGACTTGAATAAGCGCATTTCGTGTAAAATAGGCTGTAAGTCGTGAATCGCCCTTGGCGCCAGTGATTCTTTAGGCGCATCGCGCAAGGTGTTTAGCGCTTCAGAAAATAACAGGTCATTGTCTTTCTTGTGACCCAACGAAAAGTACACATTGTCCTGACCTTGAATTGACGCTAACAGCGCTTCTTCAAGTTCTTGCAACTCAAACGCTTCATCTAGACTAAATCGAGCAAGTGCAGCTTCAGCCCCTAAACGTTTGCCGTGCCAAATTTCTGCACTTTTGTCTTTCTCTTGTACCACCATTGCACGATAACTTTCACCGTAACGAGGGTGGTTAGACAATATCAACCAAGCATTAGGCTCTTCAAATCCTGTCAGATACCAAAAGTCGCTATCTTGCCTGAATGTATATTCGGTATCGCGACTTCGGGTTACCATACCTGCTGCAGGCACAATACACACACTATTCGGCTCGCACTGTGCAAGCAGTCGGTCCTGCCTGGCGATAAACTCTTGCGCACTAATCATAAAAGAGAAAACCCTAAAAAATCTCGTTAAAACGGATGGCGACTTACGGCCACTTTTAATATCTTCAGTTAATTACTAGTGTACGGATGGCGTGTCTTGTTGATCATCTAGAAGTGATTGGCCCAGTTCGCTGAAGCATAAAATTGCTGAAATTTTCACGTATTCTTCAACCTCTAACAGCGCCTTCTCAGACTCTTCGTCCGCGTCCATTGGCTCTTCCATACGTGAAATATCTGAAAAGTCTTCAAGTGCTTCTTTTACGTCGTCAGAACATTGCATAAGGTCTTGCTGGTGTAGACCAAACCCAAGCATGAAACCTTGCACCCAGTTTATTAGCGCAGCACCGCGATCGTTGATAGGCGCTTGATCATCAGGAAGTAACAAATTGAGCGCGAATTCAGGCTCAAGAAGCTGCTGACAGGTTTGATTGAAAAGGCTATTTAAAAGGTGCTGGGTAGGGTCGCTAAACGCATCACCCTGATTAATGGTTTCACTTAACGCTTCTAGCCATTTTTGGTCGGTAAGCGACATGCCTCCGCAAAGCATACCGCACAGGATGCCATGCACTTCTGCAGCATCAACAATTACGCCTTGCTGAGACAATTTATTACTTACGCTATCGTAATCGAGCTGTTTTTCCACGAATTGTTCTCTTTTGTTTTGAATAGTTTGAGATACAGGCGCCACTTTTATATAGCGATTAACTACCGTCTATTTTGGCGGCGACTTACGTCACTGTCATCTCTTGATGGAGTTAATACTAGCAAAAATCAATGTGTAACGCCTCTTTTTGCCCTGCCACTGCTCTAACTTTGAACAAACAGCAAAAGTACATTGAAGGTCTAATAACACTGTGTCGTACACACTTTACACAACGGTACTTAAACGTTGTTTACTCACTGTTCAAACGATATTTAATTTGCGGCTATTTAGCTAAATTCGTTGCCGGACGGCTAGCAACATCGTCAGAATTCATCTAAGATCGCTGGTGTTGGATACGGAATTCCTTTCGCAACAGCGTGACAACGTTCATTAGCCTTTAATGCCTGAATAGCTTGTTGGTTATTATTGAGCTTCTCTTATATGCGTGTATAATTGCTGACCAATTGGTCAAGAAAAGTAATATTTTTTTACCGCTTTTATAATCACCACGCAAAATAGTTATAAAGCGCTTTAGGTGATCCTCTTCACTGGATCTCGCGTTTGTTATACCCTGTTGCGTTAATACAACAACAATGTTTCCTGGGATGTTTGCTAGTTCATTCATGTCCCTGGCCGATGCTTTAAACCAAGGAAGTTGAAACAGCTGCTATTGTGCAAGCTCGACGCGTATCGAGAAGCCTACGGCAATTGTGATACTTCCGCCCTGAACTTTTCGGTTCACGGGCGAAACATGGACAGCGGCATTCTGGGAAGCGCCCTCTTTCGACGGAAGAAGAAATGGCAATAATAAATTTTGGCTCTATAAATATTGACCACGTTTATCAGGTAGATCACTTTGTACAACCTGGTGAGACGTTGGCCTCTACCCATTATCAAACCTTATTAGGTGGTAAGGGTGCAAACCAGTCTATTGCTTTAGCGCAAGCAGGTGCAGACGTAAGACACGTCGGCAGCATTCACGAAAACGACGCCTCATTTAAACAAGCTCTTATTAAGAAGGGTGTTGATTGTCGTGGCGTAAAGTGCTCAGAAGTTCCTTCAGGTCACGCGATTATCCAAGTCACGCCTAGCGGTGAAAACGCCATTGTATTATTTGGTGGTGCTAACCAAACCATTACCGCAAAAACCGTAATGCAAGCGTTAGACGATACGCGTCCTTCAGATTGGGTACTAACCCAAAATGAAACAAGCAGCATTGAAGAAGTACTTCGCCAAGCGAAAGAAAAGCAGCTTAAAGTAGCCTTTAACCCGGCGCCTATGAGCGAATCGGTTAAACAGCTTCCGTTAGACTGTGTAGATTTACTTATTGTAAATGAAACCGAAGCTGCTGCGATTACCGGTAAAGAAGAACTTGAAGATATTGTGACAGTGTTCAAAGAGCAGTGGTCACACAGCGAAGTTATTATTACACTGGGTAAAGCGGGTGTAATGATGCTGCGCAAAAACGATGTTGTAGAAGTAAAAGCATTCTCTGTAGACGCGGTTGATACCACCGCAGCCGGTGACACCTTTATCGGTTATTTCCTGTCTGCATATAGCAACCACACCGATGCTAAACAAGCATTGCGTCGCGGGTGTGCAGCTTCAGCCATTGCGGTAACCCGCGAGGGCGCAGCGCAGAGTATTCCAACACAAAAAGAAGTGGATCGTTTCTTAGCGAAACACGCCAACTAGCAAGACGCACTGAGATAAATTGATGGCACATAAGATCATATTAGATACGGATCCGGGGATTGATGATGCAATGGCGATCTTTTTCGCCTTTCAGTCTCCAGACATTGAAGTACTTGGCTTAACGACCGTTTACGGTAACGTTCCAGTAACAATGGCAGCGCAAAACGCACTGACGCTTTGCGAGATTGCAGGTAAAGATATTCCTGTAACTAAAGGTGTTGGCATGCCATGGGTTGGCCCAGAGTCAACGTACGCACACTTCGTACACGGTGAGCACGGCTTCGGTCATATTAAACCAGAAGCGCCTAAAACCGAGCTTGACCCACGCAGTTCTGCGCAGTTTATTGTTGATATGGCACGTAAGTACCCTGGTGAAGTCACCATTGTTGCTATTGGCCCACTAGGTAACTTGGCCCTTGCGCTTCGTCTTGAGCCAGAACTTCCTAAGTTGGTAAAAGGCGTTAGCATAATGGGTGGTGCAGCGTTTGTACCAGGTAACGTTACGCCGGTAGCTGAAGCGAACATTTGGAACGATGCACATGCAGCAGAAATCGTTTTCGCAGCAGACTGGGAACTGACCATGTTTGGTTTGGACGTGACAAACTTCACGCCATTCTCACCAGCCTTTGTTGAAAAGCTTGAAGAGAAAAACAATACCCTTGGTGGTTTTGTGAAAGAAAGCGCTCAGTTCTACATGGATTTCTACTCGCAAAACCGTGAAGATCGCGTGTGTTTCTTCCACGATGCCTTCCCGATTGCCCACCTTCGTCACCCTGAGCTATTTGAACTGACTGAAGGTCACGTACGCGTTGGAACAGGGACACTAGATAGAGGGCAAACCGTAGTTGCGCCTAAAGGTACAACACCGAGTCCGCTATGGAATGAAGCAAATACCATAAAGGTAGCGACTAAAGTTGACCACAAAAAGCTGGAACAACTATTCATAGACACCTACGCTCTATGATATGGTTAAGGGATTGTTAATACACAATCCCTTTTTTATTTAAAGCTAGGTTTAAACTTAACGGTTATGAAAGCGGCGCCCCTCCCTCAAAATGAAGATGAACGTCTTGCCGAACTGCTCAGCTACGACGTACTTGATACTGAAGCTGAACAACTCTTTGATGACCTTACAGCCCTGGCCTCTCAAATTTGTGAAACCCCTATCGCGCTTATCAGCCTCATTGATCCAAACCGCCAATGGTTTAAATCACGGGTAGGTTTAGACGCAGAAGAAACATCACGAGATATCGCGTTTTGCTCACATGCTATTTTGCAAAGCGATGTGTTTGAAATACCTAACGCTACGTTAGACCCCCGGTTTCACGATAACCCGCTAGTGACTGGCGCGCCTGATATTCGGTTTTACGCCGGCGCACCACTGATTACCCCGTCTGGCCATGCAATTGGCACGCTGTGCGCCATTGATTGCAAACCACGTAACCTGACCGAAACACAAAAAGCATCACTTCAAACACTAAGTAAATCGGTAGTAGCACATTTAGAGTTAAAGCGGAAAAACCGAGAGCTTGAGCGCACCAGTCAATTCAAGTCTGACTTTCTTTCTTACGTAAGCCACGAAATTAGAACACCGCTTAATGCCATAAATACGTTTAGTCAGTTACTTGAAGGCGAAGCCCAAAAGTTAAATTTGCCCTCGTCATTTACCACCCCGCTTTCTCATGTAAGCCAAAGCGGTGAAAGGCTTTTAGAAATAGTAAATTCTGTTTTAGATATAAAGCAGATAGAAGCGGGGAAAATGCGTGTAATGCCACGCGCGGTGAATACCAAAGACTTTTTCACCCACTTATTTTCGCTTACTAAGATCCGCGCTGAAGACAGCGGTATCGTATTTAGCACCAGTATTGATGACGCTGTGCCCGACTCGTTGTTTTTCGATGACACCAAATTTGGTCAAGTAGCGCTTAACTTGCTGTCGAATGCGATTAAGTTCACTAATCAGGGCAAGTCAGTAAAAGCGCAGGTAAAATACAAAAGCGGCAAGGTAATATTTAATGTCATTGATCAAGGCATTGGTATGAGCGATGACGATCAAAAACGGCTTTTTACACCTTTCGAGCGAATGGAAAACGCCCGTCAAATAAGTGGAACCGGCTTAGGCTTGAACATATCGAAGCGCCTTGTCGAGCTCATGGACGGGTCTATTAAAGTTAGTAGTAAATTGAATCACGGTACCCGAATAAGTGTGACCTTACCTGCCGACGCCCTAAGCGCAAACCAGTTCGTTGAGGCACAACCGCGTAGCTTTGTTGCCCAAGTAAACATAGATAACTCAGTAAATGTATTGGTAGTTGAAGACCACTATATAAACCAAGTGGTTATTCAAACTTTGTTTGAAAAACTGGGCGTGTCGCTTTCTGTGGTAAGCACTGGCGAGGAAGGCGTTGAATACGCCAAGTCTAATCCCGTCGACTTAGTTCTTATGGATCTTAATTTACCAGGTATTCAAGGCGATGAAGCAACAGTAAAAATAAAGGGGTTTAAGCCAAACTTGCCTATTGTTGCATTGACGGCCGATGTCATTACCCAGCCTGAATATTTGCGAGAACAAGGTCTTGATGACGTACTCACTAAACCCATAGATAGTAGTGAATTGATGCGTGTGCTCAATCACTATTTAGGGCATCCAGACCAATGATTCTATTTGTTTTATTTAAGTAGCTTTATCTAAATAGTTTTGTCTAAGTAGTTTTACCAAAGTGATTTTACCTGAGTCATCTTTATCTGGCTCAGCAAACCTTTTTAACAGCCGTGGTAGTATAAGCTAACTCAATTGTAAGACAGGAGAACTCCTCTACCATGTCCCCCTCATCTTCAGGAAGCGGTACTTCTAGATCGTTGACGTCTAACAAGGTTAATTCAACGGAAACGGCTTCAGCACCAGCTTTAGCAATGAAACCAACGCATATTGCGCCGTCGCAAACCATACAAACAAGCGTTTCTAAAGAAGATATGCAGGCCCGCGCTCAGCTTAGAAAAAAGCTTCGCGAGGCACGCCGAGGGTTAACTAACCAGCAACATACGGACGCCGCTAAGCGCATTGCTTCACGACTACGTACAATGCCCTTTCTTGATAACAGCACGACCATAGCCGGATATTTGGTTAACGATGGCGAGGTCGATTTAACGTATTTTATTGAGTCTATTTGGCAGTCTTCACATGATAAAAAATTCGCACTACCTGTATTACACCCCGTATGTAAAGGACATTTGTTATTTTTGTCTTATACCCAGCACTCTCAATTGGTGAAGAATAAGTACAACAT
This sequence comes from Alteromonas sp. DY56-G5, assembly GCF_041414725.1. Taxonomy (NCBI): domain Bacteria; kingdom Pseudomonadati; phylum Pseudomonadota; class Gammaproteobacteria; order Alteromonadales; family Alteromonadaceae; genus Alteromonas; species Alteromonas sp. DY56-G5. Next base: position 9,745 of record NZ_JANHZQ010000013.1, read on the forward strand.
TGAAGAGCCAGTATTGTCGTGTGAAAACGTCGTTCCCGTTAGGCAATGCGACGTTATTCTTATGCCTCTTGTAGGGTTTGATGTAAACGGCAATCGCCTCGGTATGGGGGGCGGCTACTACGACCGAACTTTAAGTTTTACCCAACGCGCGCCAGATTCACATTCACTTTCGGGCAGTAAAACGCCCAAGTTAGTGGGTATTGCCCACGACATTCAAGAAGTAGATGCTCTGCCCATTGCACCATGGGATGTCCCCCTTGATGCCATCGTGACGCCCTCGCGCACACTGCAATTCACTAAACCGTGATAGTCATTATAACAAATTGAACATACGAACTTGTGGGTTCACGTGCGCTTATAAGTTACACTTGCGAACACAATAAGTCGGAGAATGACCATGGATCAGAACGCAAAAAAACAAGCCGTAGCCAAAGCAGCCATCGAATATGTTGAAGCAGACAGCATTGTCGGTGTGGGTACAGGTTCTACCGTAAATTTTTTTATTGAAGAACTCGGTAAAATTAAACACAAAATTGAGGGTGCAGTATCAAGTTCAGAAGCCTCTACCGAGCGTTTAAAAGCCTTGGGCATTGAGGTGTTCGAGTTAAACGAAGTCAGCAATCTATCGGTTTATATCGACGGTGCCGATGAAGTCACCGAACACAAGCATATGATTAAAGGCGGAGGCGCAGCACTCACTCGCGAGAAAATTGTAGCCGGTGCGGCGACCACGTTTGTGTGTATTGTTGATGAAAGCAAGCGCGTTCCTGTGTTGGGCTCGTTCCCCCTTCCCGTTGAAGTTATTCCCATGGCTCGCTCTTTCGTAGCACGAGAGCTAGTAAAGCTTGGTGGCGATCCTGAATATAGGCAAGGTGTTGTCACCGATAACGGCAACGTTATTTTAGATGTTCACAACCTTGAGATTCTGAATCCTCGTGAGCTAGAACAAAAAATAAATAACATTCCTGGCGTGGTAACGAACGGCATTTTCGCACTACGAGGCGCGGACATAGTGCTAAGTGCTACAGATAGTGGTGTTGAAACCTTTAAGTGATAACTGAGTAAGACGTATAGTGCGGTGAAAAGCTATACAAAATACTACTTTCAACTTAACGCGTTTTCTGTTAGTTTCCGTTTAGACGTCTAGATGTCCTTAAAAAAGTTCACTAAGCGTCTCAACCTTTACGTTAGTTAAGGCCAATTCCTTAATAACGAAAGCAATCAACGTGATTATAAAAGTTTGGTAGCAATAACGCCCAAGCAAGCCTTTCAGAGCTGCAAAGCGATGTCGTTGCAGCGCAGGTTATACACAGCTTTGTGTTGAATACTGCAAGTTTCTGAGAGTCTTGGATTGGCGGTGCAAGCAAACCACAATTACATCAGTGAGAGATAGCGAGTTCATGAGCAAAGTTTCATTAGAGAAGGATAAGATCCGAATTTTGTTGTTGGAAGGTGTTCACCAAAGTGCTTTGGAGACACTAAAAAGCAATGGGTATAGCAATATTGAATTTCTCAAAACCTCTCTTCCTGAAGACGAGTTAATTGAGAAAATTAAAGACGCCCACTTTGTTGGTATTCGCTCGCGCACTCAAATTACAGAGAAGGTAGTTGAAGCAGCACAAAAACTTGTGGCTATCGGTTGTTTCTGTATTGGCACCAACCAAGTTGATCTTGGAGCCACCCAACGCCGCGGCATTCCCGTGTTTAACGCGCCATTTTCCAACACTCGTTCGGTTGCAGAACTTGTACTTGGCCAAATTATCCTTTTACTTCGCCAAGTGCCGAGTAAAAATGCCAAGGCTCACCGCGGTGAGTGGGAAAAAACGGCAGTCGGCTCATATGAAGCCCGTGGAAAAACACTGGGTATCATTGGCTATGGCCATATAGGCACACAGCTGAGTATCCTTGCTGAACACTTAGGTATGCGCGTTCAATTTTTCGATATCGAAGACAAGCTTGTGCTAGGTAATTCTGCCCAAGTCAAATCGCTTGAAAAGCTGCTTAATACCTCTGACGTTGTTTCACTTCACGTTCCTGAAACACCACAAACTCAGGATATGATTGGTGAAAAAGAATTGTCTCAAATGAAGAAAGGCAGCATTTTGATTAACGCGTCTCGCGGTACTGTGGTGGATATCGATGCGCTTGCGAAGGCATTGGAAAGCGGCCAACTAAACGGCGCTGCTATTGATGTATTCCCAGTTGAGCCTAAATCTAATACTGAAGAATTCGAGTCGCCGCTTCGCGTATTCGATAATGTGATTCTGACCCCGCATGTGGGCGGTAGCACACAAGAAGCGCAAGAAAATATTGGTATTGAAGTGGCGGGTAAACTCGCGAAGTACAGCGACAACGGTTCAACGCTGTCAGCCGTTAACTTCCCTGAAGTGTCACTGCCAGAGCATACTGGTCGTTCACGCCTACTTCACGTACACAAAAACCAGCCAGGTATTCTTACTCAGATTAACCAAGCGTTTGCAGAAAAAGGCATTAACATCGAAGCCCAGTACCTACAAACTAACGCAGAAATTGGTTATGTAGTAGTGGATGTTAAAGAAGACCGTGGTTATGAGGCACTTGCAGAGCTTCAGCAAATTGATGGCACAATTAAGACACGTATTCTTCACTAAGAAGAGTTGTTTTAAGACTAAATAAAAACGCTGCACAATGTGCAGCGTTTTTTTATGCCTATGATTTTACTTCAATGCGTTGAAGTGCCCAGCCCTACTTCGATACGCCGAGCAACTAAGGTCGGCTTAGAAGAAGTTGTAAACTAAGCTAACTGCAGTTTCTGTGTCTAGTTTTTCAACGTCGTCTTCAACATTGGTGTTGTGGTCAAGCTTAAAAGAAAGACGCATTGAAAGGTTACCGCTGATTGTAGCTGTAAGGGCAGACTCAGCACGAGATTTCGTGTTATCAGAACCCACTTCGGTACTTACTGTTTGCGTAAATTTAGCGGTATCAGAAATTTTCCAAGAATAAGCTGATGACGCACGAACAATCATGCTATCTAAGCTTTCACCATCCTGAGTTTCGATGAATGAGTAACCAGGACCGATTGAGTATTCAAGGGTGTGACGCTTGTTCTCAAGTACTTTTTGGTTCCAACCCGCAGCAATAGTTGATTGGTAATTAAAGTTACTAAAGCGATCGTCTTCATATGAAGCGAAGCCGAACAAACGGTTATCAGGATTTTCTAGTTTGTAGTTACCCTGGGCTGAGCCAAAGAACTTCTGTGCAGAAGTAAACTCGATATCTTCTTGCTCGCCTGCATCATTTTCTTGTTGAACAGTTTCCTGTTTGTACAGACCTTTTAAAACGTAGTCGTTACTCCATTTTTCAAGCTCTTGGTGAGCCTGTATACCCGCACTGATTGACGTGGTTTCAGTGTTACCTGAAGTCGAAATAAAACCTAGCTCACCTTCCATTGTAAAAGGCTTAACGTCATCGTCTTGAGCAAAAGCGGCTGGAGAAAGAGAAATTGCAATTAAAGATGCAAGCACTTGCTTTTTCATTGAACAATCCTATTGATTATCGGTCCATTCGTTGTACTCGATACCTTTTGAACTGCAAGGCGGTACAACACGAGTTTTTAAAAGAGATCTGCTAGACAGCGCCGCGAGGCGACAAGCACTAGAAACAATGGTGCGCAGTGTACATTTTCAAAGCTCTCAGTCAATGCGAACACGATAAAAAGCCAAAGATAACCCGTTAATTTACACTAATTGACTAAAAAAACTGATAGACCAGCGCCACAGAGGTCTCTGTGCTTAAGGCTGCAACATCTTCTGCGGTGTCTGTTTCATGGTTTAGTATGAAGGATAGCTTCATCGCCAGTGAACCGAATACGTTGGCTGAAAGCGAAGTTTCTGACCGCGATTTCATATTTTCTTCACCCGCCTCAGTGCTAACAAACTGCCTTAGCTTGGCACCTGAACTCCAGTGGTATTTGTATTCGGCGGACGCTCTTACAATGATGCCATCGTTGACTACGCTTTCATTATCTTCTTCAGCTTCAATAAAACTGTAGCCAGGACCAATGCTATAGCGAAACTCACTGTCTTCACTGCGCCAGAGGCGCTGAGACCAGCCCGCTGCCAGCGAAGCACGGTGATCGTAACCGGTAAATTGATCGTCTTCGTAATCACCGTACATAAAAAGACGGCGACCAGGCGTCATTAGTTTATAGTCGAACTGCGCGCTAGTGAAAAAGCGCTGGGCGCTGATGTCCCGCTCTGTTGTTGGCGTACCGCTTTCTTTATAGAGCAACTCTGCGAAGTAGATACTGCTCCAATTTTCTGTTTCATGGTCCGCATTGACCGCGGCTTTCACGCTGGCAGCTGAGGTGTTTCCGGTGTTTACAAGTGCACCTAGTTCACCGTCTAGCGTAAAACGAGGAATTTCATCATCGGTGTCGGGCGTGAAGTCTGCGTGATAGAGGGTTTGTATAAGATCCCTCGCACTTGCGTGCACACACACGCAGCAACAAACAATGCCAACAACAATGCTTGGCCGGAAGATTTTTTTGAACATAATCTGATTTACGTTGAGCTTTATAGTTTTTAGATTACGTCTTAGTACGACGCTTGTTATACCAATCCTCTGGATGAGCTTTACTACATTTTGCTAATTATCAGTAAAGTAACGGAGTTGTTGCACCGAAAGCTCAGTGAATAAGCGACACAATTTTTGCCGTTTCTTGTTCGGCGTATTCAATTGAATTACTTATCACTTCCATGTTGAGACTTACTGTATTGGCTATCTCAGGGGTAAAAAGTTCAATGTCAGCGTAACTTTCTTTATTTAACTGACTTACCGTAATTCGATTTGCTAAACACAGGACGCAGATATCTACATCAGATTTATGTTTAGCTTCATCATTCATGAACGTTACCGGATAGTACAACCCAATAGGTAAGTGCCAATTTTCTAGTATGATACCGCTGCAATGAGCAAACGTAAAACCGAAATGCTCCAACTGATTAACGTGCGGTAACCCGTTCGTCTCAGCATTCAGGTATGACTGATAGCGTTTAGTTTCTTTCTTGGCCACGACCAGTTCACTTAAGTTTTGCAATATACCCATTACAAAGAAGCGTTCTGCTCCGCGCACGTTAAGTCTCATCGCAAGACTTTTGGCCACCATGCCGCAATACACTGATGCATACCAATGTTTGTCTAAATTTATTAACTTAGTATCAAAGCGTTTAAATGCTGTGCTGGCAGTTTCTGCAATTACCAAGTTATACAGGGCTTCGCCTCCAATCACACTGATTGCTTTGGCAACAGATTCTACTTGAGAAGGAAACCGAAACAGCGAGCTATTCGCCAGCCTTAGTACCTTCGCGGTAAGAGAGGGATCAGCACTTATAAGCTCGCCAATATCCTCGGCGCTGGAACGGGGATCGTCTAATGTTGAACGCAGGCGCACGCATATATCCGGTAACGTAAATGATTTCGCGGCATACGAAACATACTTATCTAACGACATCTAGAAACTCTCAGTCTACTTTTTACAAACTCAAGGCCGCTTATTCTGAACTTGGCGGATCATCAAACAGCGTGAACTGCCCAATTGATTCCCCCAGCTCTTTTTGCTGTTGCTTGCGAGCGCGCGTCAGCACCGCTTTTTTGCGCCGAGCACAGGCGCTGATTATTTTACGTTTAGTTGCATCATCAACCTTAAGCCAGTACAGGCGCTCGTCGCGACTTCGATAGCACCCTTTACAGAAACCCCTTGGACCTGACTCACACACACCAATGCATGGGCTTGGAATTTCAAAAAACTCCAGCTGTTGGGATTGTGATTTTTGTTCCGTCATGTCAGTGGCATAACCTTCAAAAGGTGAAACGAATACCACTTAGGCTGCATTTTCAAGCAAGCAACAGTGGCCACGCTTTAGCTTTATCAATATAAATTAAAACGCATACTCCAACATCTAGCCACTAGACATTAGCAGTAAGGCATTCCAATCATCTAAGCCACGCTGCTTTAAAACTAAGCAATTCGACTCGCAGGCCTTTTCGATATGACAAAGCATAGCACGAAATACGGCCTGTTGACTGCTACACCATGTTCGAAAGCCTGATGCGCTAGTCGATAAGTGTGTATTCGATAGTAGAAACCACGCGCACTTTCTTTATATGTGGATGATGACTGTCGCGACTAGAAATACTGAACTGCCCTTGGTTAGCGCGCTTAATTTTGCCCAACGTACTTTTTGAATCTTTGGCAAATTTTTCCGCAACCTCTCTCGCATTGAGCGTAGCTTCTTCAATCATTTCCGGCTTTACTTCGTTTAAGCGGGTAAATACATAGTCGGGCTGAGCGCGGTAGCTTTGGTCTGATAATACAATACCAGTTTTAATTAACTCCCCAATTTGCTGCATAAGCGCTCGCACCTTTTCAACATCATTTGAAAAGACAGTAACGGTTTGAATGGCACTGTAGCGAAATGGCGCTTTTTCACTACTTCCGTATTGTTGCGCCAATTTGTCATTTATTTCAGGCTTTCCAATAGTAATGCTTTCTGCTGAAATGCCCTTCTCTTCTAAAAAGCTAGCCACCTGAAGGCTATTCTTTTCAATATGTTCATATAGTTGAGGTAAGTCATTGCCCGCGTCGACAAATTGAATAGGCCAAATAACCTGATCAGCAATGTATTCTCGCTCTGACAATCCTTTTACGGTTACTACTCTATCCCACGTTTGCATATCGTTCATGGCGGAAGACACCTGAACACCAAGTAAAGACACAGCAACCACCATGCCCATCGCCATTACTATCGCCGCACCTATTTTCATTCGAATCTCCATTCTTTCTGTTTTCACCAGTATACAAGCGAATATAAGCTTTTCGGTTTCAAAAAACGAGATAAAAGCTGACCAAAGGTGGCAAAAAAAAGGCCACTCAAATGAGTGGCCTAAAGAGCCCTTTAAGAGGGCAACGCTTGGGTAGACGGGAGAGTTAATCTTTACGCTGTATCAGGTAATAAAATACCGGAGTCAAGATAAGTCCAAATACGGTAACACCAATCATGCCTGAGAATACTGCTACACCCATGGCTTGACGCATTTCAGAGCCGGCACCGGTTGATACCGCCATTGGCAGCACACCCATAATAAAAGCAATGGATGTCATTAGTATTGGACGAAGACGTAAGCGACTGGCTTCTTTAATGGCTGAAAGCGCGTCCATCCCCTTGTCTTGTAACTCTTTTGCAAACTCGACAATAAGAATAGCGTTCTTCGTTGCAAGGCCAACCAATACAATCAAACCTATTTGGGTAAAAACATTGTTGTCGCCGCCATAAACTTGCACACCAATAAGCGCGCTCAGCAAGGTCATGGGAACGATCAATATGATTGCCAGTGGCAAACGCAGGCTTTCGTATTGTGCAGCCAGTACTAAGAACACCAAAAGCACAACTAATGGGAATACAAACGCTGATGCATTACCCGCTAATATTTGCTGATAGGTGATCTCAGTCCACTCGTAAGTCATACCAAGTGGTAACGTTTCAGCCAGTATTTCTTCAATAGCGGCCTTCGCTTGGTCAGACGAATAGCCTGGCGCTGCTGCACCGTTTATTTCAGCGGTGACGTATCCGTTATAGTGCATAACACGGTCAGGGCCTGCACTGTGCTCAATGTTCAAGAATGAGCCAAGCGGGATCATCTCACCTTGTGCATTACGCACTTTAAACTGGGTAATGTTCTCAATATCCTGACGGTATTGGGCATCAGCTTGTACATTTACTTGGTAAGTTCTACCGAACAAGTTGAAGTCGTTCACGTATAACGAACCTAAGTAGCCCTGCATGGTGGTAAACAAGGTATCGATGTTTACACCTTGGCTTACCGCTTTTTCACGGTCTACATCCACATCGAGCTGAGGTACAGCAACAGTGAAGCTAGTGAATGCATCGGTAAGCGCTGGGTGTGCCCACGCTTTGCCGATCACTTCTTGCGTTACACGCTCAAGTTCTTCAAAGCCTAGGTTTCCTCTGTCTTCAACCTGTAAACGGAAACCACCAATCGTGCCTAACCCCATTACTGGTGGCGGCGGGAATATTGCCACAAAGGCACCTTTTATAGATCCAAAGTTCTGGTTAAGCTGGGCAGCAATGGCGCCACCAGATAGATCAGGCGTCGTTCTTTTATCAAAGTCAGTCAGCGTTGCAAACAACACGCCTGAGCTTGGACTATTGGTAAACCCGTTAATATTCAAGCCAGGGAATGCAATTGCATCTTCAACACCAGGGTGTTCCATAGCAATACGAGACATTTCACGGATCACTTCTTCAGTTCTGTCTAAGCTTGCTGCATTAGGCAGTTGAGCAAAGGCGACCAAATACTGCTTATCTTGCGGCGGAACGTAGCCTGTTGGTGTATTGGCAAACTGGAAGTACGTGAGTCCTAGCAGACCCGCGTAAAGCACCATGATGATACTGCTCTTACGGATAAGCCCACCCACAGCACCAGTGTAGCGCTTTGAGTTGCGGTCAAAGAAACGGTTAAACGGTGAAAATACAAAGCGGCCAAACACTTTATCCATTAAACGGGTTAACCAGTCATTCGCTTTACCGTGAGGTTTCAACAGTAATGCAGATAATGCAGGGCTAAGCGTTAACGAGTTAATTGCAGAAATTACCGTAGAGATAGTAATTGTTAGGGCAAACTGCTTATAGAACTGCCCGGTAAGACCGCTCATGAAAGCGGTAGGTACGAATACCGCAGCAAGTACCAGTGTTGTGGCAATGATAGGACCGGTTACTTCTTTCATTGCTTGTACGGTGGCTTCAAACGGCGCTTTGCCTTCAGAGATATTACGCTCTACGTTTTCGACAACAACGATAGCATCGTCCACAACAATACCGATTGCCAACACAAGACCAAACAGCGACAGTGCATTCAGCGAGAAACCCATTAGCTGCATAAAGGCGAATGTTCCCACAAGTGAAATAGGTACTGCAACGAGTGGAATAATAGACGCACGCCATGTTTGTAAGAACAGTACAACAACAAGTACAACTAACAATACAGCTTCAAGAAGTGTACTAATTACCGCTTCAATCGAACCGCGAACAAATACGGTAGGGTCGTAGGCAATTTCGTATTCAAGGCCTTCAGGGAACGCCTTAGACAGTTCCGCCATACGAGCGCGAACGTCATCTGAAATTTGGATTGCATTGGAGCCTGGTGCTTGGAAAACCGGCACCGCTGCCGCAGGGTTATTGTTAATAAGTGAACGCAGTGCATAAAACTCTGAACCTAGTTCAATACGCGCAACGTCTTTAAGACGGGTTATTTCACCATTCTCACCCGACTTAACAATAATATTTTCAAATTCGGCTTCATCTTTTAAACGGCCGCGCACATTGATAAGCAGCTGAAATTCGCTGGTACCCGTAGGCTGTGCACCTAGGCTACCTGCCGCCGCTTGCTGGTTTTGGTCGGCAATAGCGGCTGCCACATCGCCAGGGTTTAACTGGAGCGCAGCCAGTTTGTTAGGGTCTAACCATACTCGCATGCTGAATTCACCAGCACCGAACAGGCGCACTTGCCCAACGCCATTGATTCGCGCTAGCTCGTCTTTAACAAACTGATCAGCATAGTTTGAAAGATAAAGCATGTCATAACGATTATCAGGCGACGTCAGGTGCACTACCATGGTTAAATCTGGTGACGATTTTTCAGTTACCACACCTAAGCGCTGCACTTCTTGAGGTAAACGCGGTGTCGCGCGATTTACACGGTTTTGTACCAGCGTTGTGGCTTCATCTGGATCCGTACCAATGGCAAACGTAATTGTTAGGGTCATACGGCCATCACTGGTTGCCTGTGATGACATATACAGCATGTTTTCAACACCGTTAATTTCTTGTTCTAGCGGCGTTGCAACTGTTTCGGCGATAACTTCTGGGTTTGCACCGGGATAATTCGCAGTTACCACCACGGTAGGCGGCACTACTTCTGGGTATTCAGTGATAGGCAGTTGCCAGACAGCAATTGCACCACCTACAAAAATAAGTAGGGAAAGCACGCCCGCAAAAATCGGGCGGCTAATGAAAAACTGCGAAATGTTCATTACTTAAGGCCTGCTGTTGCTGTACCTGTGGCAAATGAACCACCAGATAAAACATCCTCATACTGCGCCATGTTTTGAGTTACTTGCGTTGCGTTATCAACACGTGACTGCCATCTAGATAAGTTTGCCAGAGCATCTTCATCACCCATAGGCACTTCGTTAGCGGCAACTTGGGCACCAGGGCGAACACGCTGTAAGCCATCAACCACAATGGTGTCGTTTACATTCAAGCCGCTTGTGATGATACGCATGCTGCCTACTTTGTCACCTAGCTTAACCACGCGGTATTCCACTTCACTTTCGTCGTTTACAACCAGTACAAACTTGTTATTAAGATCTGTGCCGATTGCTTTCTCTTTAATAAGAATGCCCTGTTCATCGGTGCCACCTGCCAATTTTAAGTGTGCAAATAATCCCGGAATTAAACGACCTTCATCGTTATTAAATACGGCCCGAACGCGAAGTGTGCCGGTGCTACCGTTAACCTGGTTGTCGATAAAATCAATTTGACCCCAGTGGTTATAATCAGACTCGTTAGCAAGGCGCATCGCTACCGGCTGCTCGCTCACTGCTGTTGAAGCCGCTGATTTATCGATTAGATAGTTTAGGTAGGTCTGCTCATCAATATCGAAATACGCATATAAACGATCGGTCGATACGATGCGAGTCAACTCTGTTTGTCCTGCGGTAACAAAGTTACCTTCAGTAATGTTTGCGCGAGAAATACGTCCAGAAATAGGTGCTTCAACACGAGCAAAGCCTCGATTTAGGCGCGCTACTTCAAGTGCGGCTTGCGTTTGGTTTAAGCTTGCAAGCGCTTGGTTTTTCTCAGCTAAACGGGCATCAAGAACTTCTTCAGAAACCGCCTGGGTTTTACGAAGTTTAAAAGCACGGCTATAGTTTTGCTCAGCCAACTGAACGCGACTTTTGGCTTCTTCAAGCTGTGCAGTCAATCGATCAACTTCTGCTTTAAACGTGCGGTTATCAATTAAGAATAGGGTTTGCCCTTGTTCGACATATTCGCCTTCATCAAATGCAACAAAATCAATATAGCCCGACACGCGAGGGCGAAGCGCAACAATTTGCGGAGACTCTAAACGACCTGTAAAATTATCCCACTCGGTTAAACGCTGAGACACAACCGTTGCCACATCAACAGGAACACCAGCATTTGCGCCAGCGCTCATTGATTGACTTGGATCCTGCTCGTCACCACCGCATGCAGCGACAAGCGCAGTTAGGCTTACTATTGCCAATAAACGGGTAAAAGTTTTCATTGCAAGATTCTCTTAAAAATTAAACTAAAGTTTGATGCCGTGCATTATGCATCGCCACCAACAATAAAAATAATTATCTTTTTATATGCAACACATCACATGATGTTATATATTGGAGATCGGGCTGACAGAGACAACTGCTTTTAAAAATTTAGAAGAATGGTTTCGCAGAGAAAATGAGAATAACCGTATAAAAAGCGAGAGCTTAGAGAAATCAACGGTTACAGCGATATAGTGTACCAGTGTCGCTCGTCGCATTCATTTGGAAAATAAATGCTTTTAGCTATAACCTATAACTAAACTATGTCAGTTAAATTACATAGTCAAAAAAGAAGTAAACGGCAGCTTTTTTCATCGTTCGGTAGATGAAAGTAGATTGTCCGCAATAGACACCGGAGACAACCATGCGTCCACATGATTTAAATTTATTGATGATTTTTGATGCCATCATGACCGAAGGTGCAATTACCCGCGCAGCTGACAGGCTGTCGATGACGCAACCTGCGGTATCTAACGCACTCTCTCGTATGCGCACAGCCTGGAAAGATGAACTGTTCGTTAAAGACGGCCGTGGTATTCAACCTACCTCATTTGCTAAAAACTTATGGAGTCAGATTCAGGGCCCTTTAGGCGAACTCGAAGTCGCCGTTAACCCAACTGACTTTAACCCTACAACAGCTAAGCGTACCTTTCGTATAGCTGCAACTGACAGCATCGTTTCTATGGTGTGGGGGCCGCTACGCAAAGTTATTGAGAATGAAGCGCCAGGTATTAACATCCATGCCATTCCTAATTACGACATGGAAACCGACAAAATACTCAAGGACGCTGAAGCAGAGCTCACTTTCTCTAAATATCAGAAGCCTGGCTCTGTTATTCATGCCGAACATGTTCTCGACCCAAGCTGGGTTGTGGTAATGCGCCCCGATCATCCATTAGCAAAATCTCAATTGACTTTAGAAGACTTTGTCGCGGCTGATCATCTTCTGGTTTCTGTTACAGGCGATGTGACTGGCCCTACAGATCAGGTGCTGGCGAATTTAGGCCTTAAGCGCCGCGTGGCAATGTCAGTAAACCAGTTTTATAACGCTACACCGTTATTAAAAGAGAGCAACCTTATTTGTGTAGCACCATCTTTGGTAATGGAAAAAGAAATTTTCTCAGGGGAATTGGCGGTATTTGAAACGCCAATAGAAATTGTCAGCTCTCCGCTGTCTGTAATGTGGCACAAACGTCAGGATCAAGACGCGGGTTTACAGTGGCTTAGAGGTCTCGTGGTTAGATTTATTCGCGAGCGTGTACAGCGTCATGAAATGCTGCTCTCTCAATGCTGTAGAAAAGCCTATTGCGCCGAAACGGTTAAACGCTTTATGGACCAGCGCAATATGGACTGTGAAGAATTCACGCCAGCGCATTTGAAAACGCCCAGCAATGATGAAATGGACGAAGAACGCGACACCGTAGCAGTTGGAAAAGAAACAGCTTAATACTAGCCTGCTTAGATAACTACACACTCGGCGAGACTTAACATGTTCGTCATTGCGTTGTGCTATCGCAGGTAAAGTGGTTCTAAAACATTCAAAGCCCTAATAAAAAAACCGCTCAAAGAGCGGTTTTTTCGTAGTTCGAACAAAGAAGCTAATTTACTTCTTTTTCTTTGCTTTCGGGTTTGGCAGGTCAGTAATACTTCCTTCGAAGATTTCAGACGCAAGACCAATTGATTCGTTAAGCGTTGGGTGAGCGTGGATAGTCAATGCTACGTCTTCAGCGTCAGCACCCATCTCAATAGCTAGGCCGATTTCGCCAAGCATTTCGCCCGCGTTGGTACCTACCATAGCACCACCGATTACGCGGCCCGTTTCTTTTTCGAAAATCATCTTAGTCATACCGTTAGTTGCATCAGATGCAATTGCACGGCCTGAAGCAGCCCATGGGAACGTTGCTGTTTCATAGCTTACGCCCTGCTCTTTCGCTTCTTTTTCAGTTAGACCAACCCAAGCAACTTCTGGCTCAGTGTACGCTACTGAAGGAATAGCACGTGGGTCGAAGTAATGCTTCTGTCCAGCAATAACTTCTGCTGCAACGTGACCTTCGTGAACCGCTTTGTGCGCAAGCATTGGCTGACCTACAAGGTCGCCGATTGCGAAGATGTGGTCAACGTTAGTACGCATTTGCTTATCAACGTTGATGAAGCCACGCTCGTCAACGTTTACGCCAGCTGCATCTGCGCCAACTAGCTTACCGTTTGGCTTACGACCAACAGCAACAAGTACTTTGTCGTAGCGTACTGGCTCTGCAGGCGCTTTCTTGCCTTCAAATGTTACGTACAAGCCATCGTCTTTTGCTTCAACCGCAGTCACTTTGGTTTCAAGCATGATGTTAAACTTGTCTTTGTAGTCTTTCATGAACACTTTCATGATGTCTTTGTCAGCTGCTGGAATTAGCTGATCTAAGAATTCAACTACATCAATGTTCGAGCCAAGTGCTTCGTACACAGTACCCATTTCTAGACCGATGATACCACCGCCTAGTACTAGCATTTTCTCTGGAATGTCTTTCATTTCCAGTGCGCCAGTTGAGTCAATTACACGATCATCTTCTGGGATGAACGGTAGGCTTACTGGCTCAGAACCCGCAGCGATAATCGCTTTCTCGAAAGTAATAGTAGTAACGTCGTCACCATTTTTTACTTCTAGGGTGTTTGCACCTGTAAATTTACCGAAGCCTTGTACATGCTTGGTTTTACGCATTTTAGACATACCGCTAAGGCCATTTGTTAGTTGCTTAACAACGCCGTCTTTGTATTCGCGGATTTTATCTAAATCGATGGTAGGCTCGCCAAACGATACACCGTGGCTAGCAAGATGCTTCGCTTCTTTCATCACTTTAGCAACGTGAAGAAGGGCTTTTGAAGGGATACAGCCAACGTTAAGACAAACACCACCAAGCGTGTCGCGAGAGTCTACGATAACTGTTTCAATACCTAAGTCAGCCGCACGGAATGCTGCTGAATAACCGCCAGGGCCGCCGCCCAGTACCACCAATTGCGTTTTAATTTCGCTCATTGTGAACCTCAATCCTGTTCTTGTAGGGTCATGCTATTACTTTTGTGTAATAGCATAACCTAAATGCCACCAAATGGGCTTATAAAATCGTCGAAAATGTTACTGATATTGTAAACTTTTTCGACCTTTTATTTAAAGTATGATTCTGCGTAAGTCAGTTAGGTTTGCAGCAACCTCAGTAGAGAATCTTGCACCTACCGCACCATCGATGACTCGGTGGTCGTATGACAGGCTTAGCGGCACCATTAAGCGCGGCTCAAACTCTTTACCATTCCACTTAGGCTTCATCTCAGACTTAGACACACCTAATATGGCGACTTCTGGTGCATTTACAATAGGCGTAAACGCCGTGCCACCAATACCACCTAGACTAGAGATGGTAAACGTTCCACCCTGCATGTCAGCCGCTTTAAGCTTGCCTTCACGGGCTTTCTTAGATGTTTCAATAAGCTCTTGAGACAGCTGCTCAATACCTTTCTTATTCACGTCACGAATAACAGGTACAACAAGGCCTCCCGGTGTTTCAACCGCAATACCAATGTTGATAAACTTCTTAATGATTAAGCTCTCGCCGTCGTCAGACAGTGATGAGTTGAATACTTCGTATTTCTCAAGCGCTTTCGCTACCGCTTTCATAACGAATACTAGTGGCGTGATCTTAAGACCAGACTTAATTTTCGCGTGGTAAGCGTTTTGCTCTTTACGGAATTCTTCAACTTCAGTGATATCTGCTTCGTCGAACTGCGTAACGTGCGGGATAGTCGCCCAGTTACGGTGTAAGAACGGTCCAGAGATCTTTTGAATTCGAGAAAGCTTTTGTTCTTCAATCTCACCAAACTTGCTGTGATCAACAGGCTTAACTGGCACGATTTGAAGTACGTTGTCGCCCACAGGCGCACTGCCTGAAGCTGCTGCTGTGCGAGGTTTCGCAAGCTCAGCTTTCACGTAGGCTTGAACGTCTTCTTTCAAGATACGGTTTTTCGGGCCAGAGCCGTTAACTTGAGTCAGGTCTACACCAAACTCACGAGCAATACGGCGAACCGAAGGAGAAGCATGTGCTTTACCTGTATTCTTGGCTTCTGGCGCTGGAGGCACAGGAGAGCGACCTTGCGAGGCTTCCTGCTGTGACGCTTGTTGAGCCTCGTCTTGCTGTGAGTCTTGTTTAGTCTCTTCTTGCTTAGGCGCTTCAGCAGGCTTTTCAGCTGCACTTGAAGACGAACCACCGCTGGTCTCAAGCTTAACAACCAAGGTGCCTTGCTTAACTTTGTCGCCCGCTTTGATAAAGACTTCTTTAATCGTACCTGCATGTGTTGAAGGCACATCCATGGTCGCTTTATCAGTTTCTAGCGTAATTAGGCCGTCTTCTTTTTCAACGGTGTCGCCAACCGATACAAGTACGTCGATGACGTCAACTTCACCGTCTTCACCAATGTCTGGTACAGCAACTTCAATGGTTTCGTTACTTGCAGACGCCGCAGGCGCTGATTCTTGCTTTGAACTTTCCTGCGCAGCCGGTGCAGATGCTTCAGAAGAAGCATCGCTAGACGCCGATTCACTTGAAGACGAGCCTGAGCCCGCTACTTCAAGCTTGATCACTACCGTACCTTCTTTCACTTTATCACCAGTACTGATGAATACTTCTTTCACCGTACCTGCGTGTGTTGAAGGAACGTCCATGGTTGCTTTATCGGTTTCAAGGGTAATTAGCCCATCTTCTTTTTCAATGGTGTCGCCCACTGAAACCAATACGTCGATTACGTCTACTTCGTCGTCAGAACCGATATCCGGTACTGCAACTTCAATCACTTCGCTGTTGCCAGACGCAGCTGGCGCTGCTTCTGACTTGCTTTCGCTTTTTGGTGCTTTTTCTTGCTTAGGTGCATCTTCTTTAGAAGATTCATCTGAAGCGTTTTCTTCAGACCCGCCTTCATCGGCACTGTCACCATTGGCAACTTTCATTTCACCAATCACATCGCCTTCTTTGATTTTATCGCCTACTGATACAGACAGGCTTACAATCTCACCTTCAAACGGTGCTGGGATGTCCATTGACGCCTTGTCACTTTCAACAGTAACAACGCCTTCATCAGCCTCAATGTTGTCGCCTACGGCAACACATAGCTCGATAACTTCAACTTCGTCACCGCCTACGTCGGGTACGATAATCTTTTGAATATCTGACATATGTAAAATACCTTATCTGGCTTACGCGTAAAGTGGGTTAAGTTTTTCAGCGTTAATTTCAAAACGCTTAATGGCTTCTGCTACCACTTTCTTCTCAACGTCACCGCGCTGAGCCAATTCGTAAAGTGATGCCACCACAATGTATGACGCATTAACTTCAAAGTGAGTACGCAAGTTTTCACGGCTATCGCTTCGACCGAAACCGTCTGTACCTAGGCATCGGTATTCAGTTTCGATAAACGCACGTACTTGGTCTGAGTAGTTCTTCACATAGTCAGTGGCAGAAATCGCAGGACCTGCGTCTTTCGTAATTACCTGACCAATGTAAGGTACTTTTTGCTCAGCTTCTGGGTTTAGCATGTTCCAGCGTGCTACGTCTTGACCTTCACGCGCTAGCTCGTTGAACGAGGTCACTGAGTAAACGTCAGAAGATACGTTGTAGTCGTCACAAAGAATCTGCGCCGCTTTACGCACTTCGTTCAAGATAGTGCCTGAGCCCATCAACTGAACATTCAGCTTAGACTTGTCATTTTCAACGCGCTCTAGCTTGTAAATGCCTTTAATGATTTGCTCAGCAATATCATCGCCTTCAGGCATTTCTGGGTGTTGATAGTTTTCGTTCATCAACGTTAGGTAATAGAAAATGTTCTCGTTATTACCGTACATGCGACGTAGACCGTCTTGAACAATAACTGCAACTTCGTAGCCATACGTTGGGTCGTAAGTAATACAGTTAGGAATTAGGTTCGCTTGCACATGTGAGTGGCCGTCTTGGTGCTGTAGACCTTCACCGTTAAGTGTGGTTCTACCCGCAGTTGCGCCTAAAAGGAAACCACGTGCTTGGCTATCGCCTGCTGCCCATGCCAAGTCACCAACACGTTGGAAACCAAACATCGAGTAGTAGATGTAGAACGGAATAGTGGTAGCGTTACACGTTGAGTAAGACGTACCTGACGCAACCCACGACGCCATTGCACCTAGCTCGTTAATACCTTCTTGTAATACCTGACCTTTCTTATCTTCGCGATAGTAAGCGACTTGGTCGGCATCTTGAGGTACGTATTTCTGGCCTTCATTGGCGTAGATACCTACCTGACGGAATAAGCCTTCCATACCAAATGTACGGGCTTCATCAGGAATAATTGGCACAATACGCTTACCAATTTTCTTATCTTTCAATAGCGCGTTAAGTACACGTACAAAAGTCATGGTTGATGATACTTGACGGTCACCTGAACCTTTTAAGATGGCGTCGAATGCACTTAGCTCAGGAACTTCCAGCTGTTCTTCAGCCTGTTCACGGCGAGAAGGCAAGTAACCGCCTAGTGCTTCACGACGCTCGCGAAGGTACTTCATTTCTTCGCTGTCTTCGTCGAACTTGAAGTATGGCAGGTCAGCAATTTTCTCGTCTGCTACAGGAATATTGAAACGATCGCGGAACGCTTTGATTGAATCAACGTCCATTTTCTTAACGTTGTGCGCTACGTTTTGTGCTTCGCCTGATGCACCAAGACCGAAACCTTTAACCGTTTTAGCAAGGATTACCGTTGGACGACCTTTTGTATCAATCGCTTTTTGGTAAGCCGCGAATACTTTAACTGGATCGTGGCCACCACGGTTCAAGCGCCAGATGTCGTCGTCAGACATGTTCGCTACAAGTGCCGCTGTTTCAGGATACTTGTTGAAGAAGTTTTCACGGGTGTACTTGCCGCCTTTGGCTTTACAGTTCTGGTATTCACCGTCTACCGTTTCGCCCATAAGCTGAATTAGCTTGCCAGATTTATCACGAGCTAATAGCTCATCCCAGTAGCTACCCCAAATAACTTTCACTACTTCCCAGCCAGCGCCGCGGAACGTACCTTCAAGTTCTTGGATAATCTTGCCGTTACCACGTACCGGGCCGTCTAGGCGCTGAAGGTTACAGTTGATAACAAACGTTAGGTTGTCTAGGCCTTCACGAGAAGCAAGACCAATTGCACCCAAGCTCTCTGGTTCATCACACTCACCGTCACCCATGTAGCAGTAAACGCGCTGACCTGAACAGTCTTTGATACCACGGTTAGTTAGGTACTTAAGGAAGCGCGCTGTGTAGATAGCTTGAAGTGGACCAAGACCCATAGATACGGTTGGGAACTGCCAGTAGTCTTTCATCAAGTGAGGGTGTGGGTATGACGACAGACCATCGCCAGCACACTCTTGACGGAAGTTGTTTAACTGCTCTTCAGTTAAGTTGCCTTCCATATATGAGCGCGCATAAATACCTGGAGAAATATGGCCCTGCGCGAAAATAAAGTCCCCGCCTTGGTTTTCATTAGGTGCTTTGAAGAAATGGTTAAAACCTACATCATAAAGCATAGCCGATGATGCAAAGCTACCAATGTGGCCACCAAGCTCTAGGTCTTTCTTAGATGCACGCAATACAATCATCAATGCGTTCCAACGAATCGCCGCACGGATGCGCGCTTCGATGGTCAAGTCACCAGGCATTTTTGGTTCTTGCGCTACTGGGATAGTATTGATGTAGGCAGTAGTTGCGTCATACGGTAGATGCGCTCCGCTGCGACGTGCTTTATCAATAAGTTTTTCGAGTAAATAATGGGCGCGTTCTACGCCTTCCTCTTCTAAAACCGACTCAAGCGCATCAATCCACTCTTTAGTTTCTTGAGGATCTACATCTTGGTGCATCATATCAGACATGGTGCCATCCTATTTTTTGCTTATATAGAAAATCCTCCCTTAGCATTGCCTCTACTCTTAAAGGCGCTAAAAGAAGGAAAACTAAATTACGTTGTACTCACAGTGACCCAATCTGGCTCACCTGCTTTTGCAGTGGCACAGGAAAAACCTGACCGGCCTCTGCGAATGAATAGCTATCTAGCCCTTATCTTATGAAAAGTCAGACTAGTAACTAAATCTCTAATCGTCGCAATGCGCGCTGTACGCGGGTATCGCGTTGATTAATGGTTAATAGCGTTTTTTCAATAAACGCCAAATGCGTATTACATGCCTGACGCGCAGCTTCAGGGTCGCGAGAAGCAATGGCTTCTACAATTTCACGACGCTGCTTAGCAATATCTTCCACCGCTTCAGGGTGCGCTGCCAACATGTCAAAGTTTCGTTCAATATTGTCCACCAGCATGCTTTGCATGGTGCTCATTACGTGCAACAACACCATATTGTGTGATGCTCTTGCCATAATGATATAAAACTGTCCTAGCGCCTCTGCTTGGGCACGCTTGCTTTCGTGCGCTTTAGGCGTAGGTACGTCGTTCAATGCTTGCTTCAATGCGTTGTAATCTTCAGGTTGACCACGAAGTGCCGCGTAGTACGCCGCCATCCCTTCAAGCGCATGACGAAATTCAAGCAAATCAAATTGAGTTTCAGGACGCTGGCTAACTAAGTCCATTAGGGGGTCTGTCATGGCAGAATTAAGGTTGCGATTAACAAACGTACCGCCGCCTTGCTTACGTTCTACCAACCCACGTGCCTGTAAATTACCAATGGCTTCCCTAAGCGAAGGTCGCGATACATCAAATTCAAGCGCAAGCTCTCTCTCTGGCGGTAATTTCTGACCAGCCAATAACGTACCGTCGAGTATCATTGACTCGAGTTGCTCGGTAATCACATCAGAGAGTTTTTTTCGCTGCTGCCGCATGCGCTCTACGTATCCTTTTATTTAAACCGTGCTCTATAACAATAGTGACGTTATAAGAGCGGTGAATGTAAAAAATAATCGTGGAATATTTAGTCACAAACACAATTGGTAATACCATTTTACCTATCTAGTTTAAGGCAGATCGATTTCGAGGTAAATACTCACAAGCATAGCAAAGCATTTACCTTTTGCCGGGTGTTAAGCTTTATTGTTGAATTTGTTAAGAAAAATCAGTAACCGCAAACTGGTCTGATGAGGAAGGGAGAATGCAGCAATAGGGGCAAAGCGCCTGATCTACATACAATTAATAAATAGACCAAACGCCCTTCTAAGCCAAGTAGACTAGTAAATGTTAAAAATAATGACTATGCAAGACTACCTACAAGCGTGAGCGCTGATGTTATTACAAGAAGAAAAATAACATTACGTTTTGCTAACTTTACAAGCACCTTCGGTTCTATTGCTGCATTTTCAGCCTGCAACTGCTGTTCATCAGGCGTTAGAATCTCAGCTTTCGAAGAAATTTGTGTAAGCACATCGTATGCAGATACATCGAACTGAAGTGCATACTTAATCCACTCAGGCAACGCTCGTGAGAAATGTCCCATCATCAGCATGCCAAAAGCGGTAACGCGAACAGGAATATAATCAAGCGCAAACATTAATCTGCCAGCAGCGGCTTTTAAAGGGTGATTTGCATCACACAATGCCTCGGTTGTGCTTCGACTCAAGCTATAAAACAGCGCGCCAGGTGCACCAAAAGCAATAAACCACAGCACCACAGCGGCATAGTGTTGATAGTTAAGCCAGGTAAGGTGTTGGCCAAAAGTTTTGCCTTCTGTACCCGCACTTCCGTCACTGTCTGTTTGACTTGCACAATGCCCTAGTTGGTCGGTGTACATACTGCACGCCTGAAGGTCTCCTCGATCAGCAGCATTCAAAAAACTCTTGTAGACGGCTCGCAATGCGGGGCAGCCAATACAGATGAACAAAATTATGCTTTGCTCTATAAACGTAAGAAATGCGCCAAGTACCCAGTATTCAATTGCTCCCAGCACTACTGCGGGAAGTAAAAGATAGAAATAAAGTGCTGTGGATGAGACCTTTTTACTCTCGTCCTCACCTTCATTTCCTTCTTGAAACTTAATCAACCCTTTATCTTGAAGAAAAGCACGATATTTAGCGGCATACTTTTCAATATGCCAATTAGGTGTTTTTGTTATCAACCGCTCGAGGCTGAGAACCAATAGCAAGCTCATTAACATCATAGGTATTGAGTTTCCTTTTTTCTGCAGTGCGGATTAGTTAAATTATTTAAACCCAGCAACGCGCATTCTATATTTTGCCCAATCGAAAGCTGCACCAGGGTCAGTTTTTCGCCCTGGAGCTATATCATTATGGCCTACGATACGCCCTAAAGTGATCCGAGGATAGTATCTCGTAATAAAATCAGTGAGTTCGCCAAGGGCTTGGTACTGTGCATCGGTGTAAGGCAACGTATCAGTGCCTTCAAGTTCAATACCTATAGCATAGTCGTTACAGCGGCTGCGGCCTTGAAATGAAGACAGGCCTGCGTGCCATGCCCGCTGTTCAAAGGGCACAAATTGCTCTATTTCACCCGTTCGATAAATTACACAATGAGCAGAGACCCGTAACCCAGCAATTTCTCTATAGAAAGGATGTTCATCAGGATTGAGGGTTCCGGTAAACAATTGGCGAATGCCCGGCGTACCAAACTGTGAAGGAGGTAGTGAAATATTGTGTATCACTAACAGGCTAATGTCTGCGCTGTCAGGACGGGCATCATAATGCGGACTTGCTGTGTACTTTGCTTCGTTGTAAAGCACCATAGTATTTGCTTCGATAATTGATTTTCTACGTTATAGCCTACATTGTATATGGATATAAGTGTATAGGGCTATACATTGCATTCTAACAAGCTAATCAGCACGTTAGTCCTTTGCTTAAGAGATTACGCCGAGTATTTAGCGATACGAAAAGCGGTGCCCCACTATTATAAGAAAGGTAGAAGCATGAATGAACAACAAGACCCGACAGCGTCAACGGGTAAATGGATGGTTGCGCTTACTTGGATTTGCGGTTTTGGTCTACTGGTTTTTATTTTCTCAGATCTTCTAGAAAAACAAATTAACCCAAATAGCGAACCAACATCAGAGCGTATTGGTTCACAGACCGAAGTCCGACTTAAGCAAAATCGCCAAGGTCACTATGTGACAACAGGTTATATTAATGGTGAGGAAGTCGTATTTCTTGTTGATACGGGTGCCACTGACGTGGCCGTTCCCGCTCATTTGGCTAACAAGCTTCAACTCAAAGCGGGTCGAGAAGGGTTAGCCAGCACAGCTAACGGCGTGGTAAGAGTCGCCGAATCGACCATTGAAACTTTGCGCATTGGTAAAATTGTGGTGCGCGATGTAAAAGCAAACTTAAACCCCGGTATGCAAGATGACCATATATTGCTGGGAATGAGTGTTCTTCGCCAATTAGAGTTTACTCAGCGCGGAGAATGGTTAATATTGCGTACCCTTTAAATACACAGATAGCATAGATCATAGCGATGAAGATGACATCACCAGACATGCAAGCGATTCGAAAGCAAGTATCGAACGCGCTTATTGAAGATCTTGGCGGCGAATTAAATGCTGCAAACGACATTACGGCGAACCTGATAGATGAAAGCGTTAATGCAAAAGCCACTATTATTACGCGAGAGCCTTGCGTGGTATGTGGAATCGCATGGGCAAACCAAGCGTTTGCACTAATCGACGAGTCGGTGTCGCTAACGTGGCATGTAAAAGATGGTGACAAGGTTGATGCCAACACCGTACTGGTTAGTTTGGAAGGCTCTGCTCGCGCGATATTGACGGCAGAACGTACGGCGCTTAACTTCCTACAAACCCTGTCAGCAACCGCCACTGTTACTGCCTTTTACGCTAAGTTTTTAGATGGCTCCAACACCAAAATTCTCGATACCCGCAAAACGTTGCCAGGTCTGCGGCACGCACAGAAATACGCGGTGCGTTGTGGTGGTGGTCAAAACCATCGTGTGGGTTTGTTCGATGCATTCTTAATTAAGGAAAACCACATATTTTCTTGCGGAAACATCGAAAAAGCCGTAAGCCGAGCGAAAATAATGATGCCGGGCAAGCCCGTTGAAGTAGAGGTAGAGAACTTAACCGAGCTTGAACAAGCCCTTGGTGCAGGTGCCGACATTGTCATGCTGGATAATTTTTCTAACGAACAGATCCAACAGGCAGTGGCGCTCAACAAAGGTCAATGTAAACTAGAAGTATCAGGAAACATTACTGATGAACGACTGGCGTCTCTCGCTAAGCTAGGCGTAGATTACATTTCATCTGGAGCTTTAACCAAGCACGTTCAGGCCATTGATTTGTCGCTGCGCATTAATTTGTCATAGCAGAGCAAGAAAGATAAAGAGCCAAATTAAAAGCTATAAAGGTGGATTTAACATTAGGTAAGCGAATGTGTTGCTTATCCCCTTGTACTTCCACCTTTATAACGCGGCTTCTTTGTTGCACGTGTTTTATTATAAAGATACAGTGTTTCAGTGAAATTTACGTTACCGCAATTATCACTTCCCTATACTGTGGCTTTAAATGCTGAGACCTTAATGGTTGAGGTTACACAGTGATTTTAAATCACCGAGTAGATGTATAATTTACAATACGATTACTCGTCATTCTGTTCAGTCATTTCTCGATAATGCTTTTTGTGTATAGATAGACATACGCACTTAAGTCATTAACTTTTATACGAAAGTTCAAGTGATAAAGCCTGCCAAGGCGCGGCGAACCGTGTCATACTGAAAAAGCTAGACATAGGTATATTTGCCTATACTTGTCAGTAACAAATAAAATTCTATACTGAGTATCAAGTACCAGGGGCGTTAAATGGACGACTCGGGTATAAACGTCAATTTGAATTAGATTTAAACTTTACGTGTTATACACGTCCCGGAGAAAAACCATGATGAACATGAATACTAAAAACCAAAAAGGTTTCACCCTAATCGAACTAATGATTGTTGTTGCAATCATCGGTATCCTTGCAGCAATCGCACTTCCTGCTTACCAAAACTACACGCAAAAAGCGAAGTTTACAGAGGTTTCTAACGCAACTGCTGCTGCAAAAACTGCGGTAGAAATCTGCTACGCTTCAACAAATGACATCGCGGCGTGTGATGGTGGTGCGAATGGTATCCCAGCAGATATCGCAGCTTCAGCGGCTGGTGCTGGTGTTGACGTTGTTGGCGTTGCTACTGCTAACGGTGTAATTACTGCTACGCAACACGGCGATTTAGGTCTAACTGGAGCGGGCACATACACTCTTACTCCTAACTTAGACAACAACCGAATCATATGGTCATCAGCTTGTGTTCCAGCAACGCTTTGCTAATCACCAAAGAAATCCGAAAAGCCCAGTATGATACTGGGCTTTTTTGATATTAAAGTGATAATTTCTTGAGGCAAATGCAAATGGCAAAAGCAGTATCTACATTCACATGGCAGGGTAAAGACCGTCATGGGCAATCAAAAAAAGGCGAAATAACAGCTGCGACCATTTCAGAAGCTAAAAACCTGTTGCGACGCCAAGGCATTTCTGCAAATAAAGTTAAAAAATTATCCAAACCGCTCTTCGGTGGTGCGAAAAAAATCACACCAGCCGACATTTCTGTCATTTCTCGTCAAATCGCCACCATGCTTGCCGCTGGGGTTACCCTTATTCAGTCCTTGGATATGATTGCTCAGGGACATGCAAACCCATCGATGCGGAAACTTTTAGGCGAAATTACCGATGAGGTTAAATCTGGTAACCCGCTCTCATCGGCCCTTAGAAAACACCCCCTATATTTTGACGATTTATATTGCGACTTGGTTTACACCGGTGAGCAGTCGGGCGCACTTGAAACCATTTATGACCGCATCGCGACCTACAAAGAGAAAGCCGAAGCACTAAAATCAAAAATCAAAAAAGCGATGTTTTACCCTATCGCAGTTTTGGTTGTTGCTTTTATTGTTACGACCATCCTTCTTATATTTGTTGTGCCGCAGTTTGAAGAAATTTTCAGCAGCTTTGGCGCAGAACTCCCTGCCTTCACCCAGTTCGTATTGGCTATTTCACGGTTCGTCCAAGACTACGGTATTTTTATCGCCATAGGTATTGGTGGTGCTGGGTTTATGTTTATGCGCACCTATAAGCGAAGCCAGAAGCTACGTGACACGGTGGACCGCAACATTTTAAAAATTCCCGTTATCGGAGAAATTCTAAAAAAAGCCAGCATTGCGCGCTTTACCCGAACCTTAGCCACAACCTTTGCAGCAGGTGTGCCGCTTATTGGCGCACTTGAATCCGCCGCAGGTGCATCGGGCAACGCAGTATACCGCGAAGCCATTTTATACATGCGTAAAGAAGTGGCGGGCGGTATGCCAATGCATGTTGCAATGCGCGCTACACAAGTATTCCCTGACATGGTGACGCAGATGATTGCCATTGGTGAGGAGTCGGGCGCGGTTGATGAAATGCTTAGTAAAATTGCCACCATATACGAAGCTGAAGTCGATGATATGGTAGACGGTTTAACTAGCCTACTAGAACCAATGATCATGGCCGTACTTGGCGTGGTAATCGGCGGCTTGATTGTGGCTATGTACCTCCCTATATTCCAGATGGGTAACGTGGTATAACGTGGCTCAGCACCAAAAGAACGAAAATCAACAATTATAAGAACCACATACCATGGACGCGATAATTACGCTTAGTCAGCTTTACCCTGCTGTATTCTATTCCCTAGTCTTTTTTGTAAGTTTAATGGTTGGCAGTTTCTTGAATGTGGTGATTTACCGCTTGCCTATTATGATGGAACGCAGCTGGCAGCAAGAGTACCAAAGCTATTTTAGCGAGGGTGAGCCGACACCTAATGATAAAAACTCATCAGCGAAAGAAGAAGTATTTAACCTTGTAAAACCAGACAGCACATGCCCTAGCTGCGGCCACAAAATTCGCGCATGGGAAAATATTCCTGTTATTAGCTACCTGTTCCTTAAAGGTAAGTGCGCTAAATGCAAAGTTGGAATATCAGTTCGTTACCCGCTGGTTGAATTGTTTACTGCTTTAGCCTGTACGTTTGCGGCCTATCAATTTGGTGTCACATCGCAAGCACTATGGGCCGTATTGTTTACCTACATACTCGTTGCTCTGCTTTTTATTGACTTAGATAAGATGCTATTACCTGACCAGTTGACACTGCCTCTACTGTGGTTGGGGTTACTGTTGAGCACGCAACACATTTTTGTAGGCACCACCGACGCTATTATTGGCGCAGCGGCGGGTTATTTAAGTTTATGGTCTGTTTATTGGCTATTTAAACTTGCCACTGGCAAAGAAGGTATGGGCTATGGCGATTTCAAGCTGCTCGCCGCACTTGGCGCTTATACGGGCTGGCAAGGCTTGCCCATTATTATTTTGCTCTCTTCGTTTGTTGGTGCAATTGCAGGCATACTCATAATGGTGATTCAAAACAAAGGCAAGTCGCTGGCAATTCCTTTTGGTCCCTATCTCGCAGTGGCGGGTTGGCTGACACTGCTTTTTAAAGATGCCATTATTACCACCTATCTTGATTACGTACTTTAGTTTGAAGGTGCCGGCATTATGAATAAGCAGACTCCCTTTGTAGTAGGCCTTACTGGCGGGATAGGTAGCGGTAAATCTGCTGCCACTGATATTTTTGCGTCGTTAGGCATAGACATCGTGGATGCCGACGAGGTCGCAAGAGATGTGGTTGCCGTGGGCTCACAAGGGTTGCTTCAAATAGCTGAGCATTTTGGCGAGCGTATTTTGCTTGAAGACGGTAGCCTTGATCGCGCCGCACTTCGAGAGAAGGTTTTTGCTAACCCAGATGAAAAAACCTGGCTGAACGGCCTTCTCCACCCGCTTATTCGTTCTCGCATGCAACAGCTAATCATGGAATCGGCTTCCCCCTATTGCATCTTGTCTGTTCCACTATTGGTTGAAAACAAGCTTACTGAAATGTGTAACCACGTAGTAGTGGTTGACTGCCCTGAAGTGCTTCAGCTTGAACGCGCCTTAAAGCGAGATGGTAGCTCTGAAGCAACGATAAAAAGTATTATGGCGTCGCAAGCAAGCCGTAAAGAACGGCTGAGCGCTGCAGACCATGTATTAGACAATAGCACCAGCCTAAACGCCCTCTCTTCGCAAGTTTCGACCTTGCATGAACACTTACTTTTGCTATCTAAAGCGTGAAGTTGATAGACGAAGTTAACGCAAAAACACATCCCTAATAACTAAATTCACCACCTAAACGCAAGGCGTTACAGCCTTACGGATTGATTTTTGAAACTTTTTTGACCAATTAACGTCAAAGTAAAGATTTGGCGAACAAGTATACTTGGCTTAAACGCTTTGATGCTTTAGGCTTGTTGCCTTTCACTGTTCAGCTAAATTTTTAGCGACATTTCTCTAAGTCTATGTGTTTTAAGGGGTTCCATGGGTCACGCTGTTTTCGAATTTCCACTAAAGGAAAAAGTACGTAACTATTTACGTGTTGAGCAGCTGCTTGGACAACTTAAAATTACGGCTAAATCAGAACATACTCATCTGCA
Source organism: Alteromonas sp. DY56-G5 (assembly GCF_041414725.1). NCBI lineage: Bacteria > Pseudomonadati > Pseudomonadota > Gammaproteobacteria > Alteromonadales > Alteromonadaceae > Alteromonas > Alteromonas sp. DY56-G5. The sequence continues at coordinate 37,677 of NZ_JANHZQ010000013.1, forward strand.
GCTGGTGTTTTTTGAACAGCTTTTCGAATTACTTGATCTCATTGAAAGACTGGATCTTCGCTCCGATCTTACCAAAGACCTCGAAGCCCATGAAAAGAACTTGGTTTATTGGTCTAAACACCCGAAAATTGACAGCACCGCCTTAGAGCAAGCGCTAAAAACCGTGCTTACCCTAAAACAAAAGCTAAAAACAGACCGCCGTTTTGGTAGTGCTTTGAAAGAAGATAAACTGCTAAGCGCAATCAGGCAGCGCTTTGCCATTCCAGGTGGCGCGTGTAGCTTCGATTTGCCCAATCTTCATTTTTGGTTACAACAACCCCTTGAACAACGCCTCGCTGAAATAGCGCAATGGCTTGAAACGTTAGCCTTACTCGATGATGCTATTGCTGTTAGCCTGTCGTTCATTCGCGAACGCGGTCAATTTGTCAATGTGGTTGCTGACAACGGTTTTTATCAAGGCGCTGCAGAAGATAAAAACGAGTTAATTCGCGTTAAATGTAGCGTTGATGAAGGGTATTACCCTACGCTTAGCGGCAACAAATACCGTTACGCACTCCGCTTCATGCTATTTTCTCCTCAAGAGGGCCAATCTGGCGCAGTGGAAAGCAGTATTCAGTTTCGTTTAGCGGCCTGTTAAACTTAAGACCTGCTGACGTGTGATGTACCGCAAAGATCAAAAGATCAGCAGGCCAGAGTCTTTAATTTATTATTTACCGTCTGCGGTAGTATAAGCAAATCGCAAACTTCGCCGTTTAGACGTATTTCACTGGAGTAAATAATGGAAGTGAAATGTCCTATTTGTGCCAAGCAGGTTGTTTGGGCACCAACAAGCGAATATCGCCCTTTTTGCAGTAAAAAATGCCAACTTATCGATTTAGGTGAATGGGCCGCTGAAGACAGAAAAATAACCGGCAAGCCTGCAGAAGACGCAACGCCCAAGCATATCGATGTTGAAGAGATAGAGGCGATGCTAGCACAGCAATCAGATGACTTCTTTAAGCACTAATACGCGCTGTCTTTCCCCACAATTTGGCAAACATCAGTATTTAGGTAAATTCTACTAAGACGTATTCTCGTACAAAGCGCAGTGGTGTAGTATCGGTTTACTTGCTCTCCAAGTCGTGGGTAGATGCGCAGACAGCGAACGTATTAATTCATCACAATATTACTCAATAGCTCGCTGCGCAGCCTTCCTCATCTTCAACCTATACAAAAAGGAACATGAATGTTTAATTCTATCGCGCTTGTTGGTGGTACTCATGGAAATGAAACCAGTGGTATTCAGCTTATTCGAAACTGGCAACAGTTTGGGCTACCTTCGCGATTTAATGAGCTAAATGTTTCGTTAAGCATCGCCAATGAAGCGGCCATTGCGGCAAACGTTCGTTTCGTAGACGAAGACTTAAACCGTCAGTTTACCTTTGAACGTTTATCGAATAACAATTCTGCGAAAGAAGCTGAGCTTGCTAAGGCTCTTAACCAACAGTTAGGGCCTAAGGGTGATTCGAACACAGATTTTGTGATTGATATTCACAACACCACCAGCGAAATGGGTGCTACGCTTATCATTTTGGAAGCGGATGAATTTCATATTCAGCTGGCGCGATACGTAAAGCAGCAAATGCCAGAAGCCAACATTTTGGTAGAAGACGAAAAGCCCTACCTTGAACATGGTTACCTGTGCACAACTGGTAAGAAAGGTGTAATGATAGAAGTGGGTGGGCAGCCACAGGGCGTGTTAAGAGAAGATGTTTACCTTCTAACACAAACCATGGCTGAAGCAATATTGGATTTTTGTGCCGCGTATAATAAAGGGCAAATCAGTACTGACGCTTTGCCTGCCTGTGAAGCTTTTCGTTTAGGCGATAATGTGTCTTTTCCGTTAGATGCTAATGGAAAACGTACCGCCATGATCCATCATTCACTGCAAGATAACGATTTCAAACCTCTCATACCTGGGGCACCTGTATTTCGAACGTTTGACGGCAAAGATATCCTATGGGAAAACGAAGCTGAAACCTACCCGCACTTTATTAATGAAGCCGCTTATTTCAAACTGGATGTGGCATTTGCCACCGCTGAACGAATAACCTTGTAGGTGTAGCTCCGAAAAGGTATATCTTGAGCGCTCTTAATTTTCCAATCTAAAGCAAAGAAATCGCTTAAAATAGAACTGCTCTAAAAGAAAACGGCCACTTTAAGATGTGGCCGTTTTTATTATTTTTGCAATGCGCTAATAATGGGTATATTCGCTTCAGGAAAGTCAGAGGCTTTTAGTGACGTTACCTTGACCCACCGCGACTGTTGGCCTTCTTTGCCGTGCGGCTCGCCGGTAAAATCACACACGCGATGAACATCTAGTTTAACTTGCTTGTCGCCGTAATCATGGGTGATCACAATCACAGGCTCGCTGCGGTTCACAATAATCCCAACTTCTTCAGCAAGCTCTCGCTTCAGCGCCTGTAGAACGGTCTCACCGTTTTCTACTTTGCCGCCGGGAAATTCCCATTTTCCGCCCTGATGAACATTGTCAGGGCGAAGAGTAATGAATATTTCATCGCCGCGGGCGATAACGCCCACAGCAACATGTACTACTTTCATTACTTAAGCTTGCCGTGACACTGCTTATACTTTTTACCAGAGCCACAAGGACATGGGTCATTACGGCCCACTTTCGCACCTTCGCGAACTTGCGTACGTACTTTGTCGCTTGCCTCTTCTGGCGTTGCGTTCGCTTCTTCGTGCTCGAAGTTCTTAGGCACATCGTCAGCTTGACGACGTTGTTCTTCTACTTTTTGCACGTCTTCTTCAGCTTGTACTTTTACACGCGCAAGAATAGTGATCACTTCAACTTTAAGCGCTTCTAACATTTGTGAGAACAAAGCAAACGACTCACGCTTGTATTCTTGCTTAGGATTTTTCTGCGCATAGCCGCGTAAATGAATACCTTGGCGCAGGTGATCCATTGCCGCCAAATGCTCTTTCCAATGGCTGTCTAGGTTTTGAAGCATTACCGCTTTTTCAAACTGGCGCAGTACCTGCTCGCCCACTACCGCTTCTTTCTGCTTATAAGCGTCAACGACTTCGCCAAGAATGCGCTCGCGAAGCTTCTCTTCGTAAAGTTTGTCGTCATTTTCAAGCCAGGTCTTGATTGGCAAGTCTACGGCGAAATCGGCACGCATGCGCTCTTCAAGTCCGCTTACGTCCCACATTTCTTCAAGAGACTGTGGCGGAATGTACTCATCGACAACACTTGAAATAACGTCTTCACGAATAGCCGCGATAGTCTCGCTAATATCGCCTTCATCAAGAAGCTCATTGCGCTGCTCGTAGATGACTTTACGCTGGTCGTTGGCCACATCATCGTATTCAAGCAACTGCTTACGAATGTCGAAGTTACGACCTTCTACTTTGCGCTGTGCATTCTCGATGGCGCGAGTTACCCACGGATGCTCAATGGCTTCACCACGCTCCATACCTAAACGCTTCATCATGTTGCCCATTTTTTCAGAGGCAAAGATACGCATAAGTGCGTCGTCTAATGATAGGTAGAAACGGCTTGAACCCGGGTCACCTTGACGGCCCGAACGACCGCGAAGCTGGTTATCAATACGGCGAGACTCGTGACGCTCTGTACCAATAATGTGTAAACCACCTGAGGCAAGCACAGCGTCATGGCTTTCTTTCCATTCGGCTTTGATCTTCTCAATCTGCGCTTCAGTTGGATTTTCAATCTTTTCTACTTCTGCCTGCCAGTTACCACCTAACACGATATCGGTACCACGACCTGCCATGTTAGTCGCAATCGTAACCGCGCCTGGCTTACCAGCCTGAGCGACGATATCTGCTTCGTGTTCGTGGAACTTAGCGTTAAGCACTTTATGAGGAATTTTCGACTTCTTAAGAATGCGAGAAATGAGTTCTGAATTCTCGATAGACACAGTGCCCACAAGCGTAGGTTGACCGCGTTTAACGCACTCTTTAATGTCTTCAACAATGGCTTCGTATTTTTCTTCTGCCGTTAGGTAGATGAGGTCAGCCATATCTTTACGCTGCATAGGACGGTTTGTTGGGATAACTACCGTTTCTAAGCCGTAAATATGGTTAAATTCGAAGGCTTCTGTATCTGCTGTACCTGTCATACCCGCAAGCTTGTTATACAAGCGGAAATAATTCTGGAAGGTAATTGACGCAAGGGTTTGGTTTTCGTTTTGAATACGAACCCCTTCTTTCGCTTCTACAGCTTGGTGTAAACCTTCAGACCAGCGACGGCCTTCCATCGTACGACCCGTATGCTCGTCAACAATAACGATTTGGTCTTCTTTAACGATGTAGTCTACGTCTTTAGCAAACAACTTGTGTGCACGAAGCGCAGCGTTAATATGATGAAGCAGTGAAATATTGCCAGCGGCAAACAGCGACTCACCTTCAGGTAACATACCTTCTTGCTGAAGGATTTCTTCAACGTGAATTTGACCGCGCTCGGTAAGGTGAATTTGTTTGGCTTTAAGGTCAATCGTGTAATCACCGTCACCCTCTTGGCCTTCTTCGTCTTCTTTTTCTTGCTGAACAAGTTTAGGAATAATAGTGTTGATACGGCGATACAGCTCTGAGCTATCTTCAGCCTGACCAGAAATAATAAGTGGTGTACGGGCTTCGTCGATAAGAATTGAGTCAACTTCATCCACTACCGCATAGTTAAGCGGGCGCTGTACGCGGTCTTGTGGGCTAAATGCCATATTGTCACGAAGGTAGTCAAAACCAAATTCGTTGTTCGTACCATAGGTTACGTCTGCTTGGTAAGCTTCACGTTTTTGCTGTGGCGACATGCCAGGCACGTTACAGCCAACGCGCATGCCTAGGTAAGTAAATAACTGGTTACTCCACTCAGCATCACGACGAGCAAGGTAATCATTCACAGTAACAACGTGAACCCCTTTGCCAGACAAAGCATTAAGGTAAGTTGGCAAGGTAGCAGTAAGCGTCTTACCTTCACCCGTGCGCATTTCTGAAATTTTACCTTGGTGAAGTACTTGACCACCTAGCATCTGAACGTCGAAGTGACGCATGCCGTATACGCGTTTACTTGCTTCACGCACAGTAGCGAAGGCTTCTACAAGAATATCGTCAAGGGTTTCACCCTTTTCAATACGCGCTTTAAATTCGTCTGTCTTAGCCTTTAGCGCCTCATCGGAAAGCTTTTCAAATTCTGCTTCCAGTGCATTGATGGCATCTACGTTTTTGCGTAATTTTTTTAATAGTCGGTCGTTTCTACTACCGAATACTTTTCGAAGGATGCTTGAAAACATTAGCTTTATTATTCCACTACTTGTCGAGGCGCCGCACAATGTGCACAGCTAAATTAAACGTATAAAACACAACGGTAACCACGTTGTGTTTTGCGATGTTCTAAAATTATGCTTCTTCGTTTTAGATGACTTTTAATTAATAAAGGCACCGTCTACGAGAATTACCTGGCTGCTACCTATGCTACTTTTTGTAGACAAAAGGCAGAGGATCGACTTGTTTTCCGTTTCTTATTACTTCGTAGTGAACATGAACGCCAGTTGAGCGCCCCGTATTGCCCATTTTAGCGATAGGTTCCCCTTTGGTTACCACGTCGCCTATTGAGACAGTAAGGGTGTCGTTATGCCCATAGCGGGTAACAAAACCATCACCGTGATCAATTTCTACAAGTTGGCCATAGCCGTAGCGATCACCCGCCCAGGTCACAATACCTGCAGCAGTTGCCACTACGTTTTCCCCTGCCTTACCAGCGAAATCTAGCCCTTTGTGCATAGTTGGTTCGCCGGTAAACGGGTCGGCCCGCATACCATAATAAGAAGACAACCACCCTGACTCTATCGGACGACCAGATAATTGGCTCTGTTCGTGGATATGGTGACCCCTGACCAAACTTTCAAGCATAGACAACTGTTGAGACTTCAAATCGAGTGATTGCTCTAGTTTGGCTATTTCGTGAAGGATGGGATCGTCTTGAAGGTTATCCGGTATCGATACCGGTACGAAAGCGTCCAGGTCAGCCGCTGACATACCTAATTCTGTTGCGATTTGCTTACCTTTCTCGTCCAGCAATGTAGCCTGCGCAGATAACTCTGCGACGTGAGAAAGCAAAGCTTGTAATTTGACCGTTGTTTGCTGTTTTAACGCTTCAACGTCTTTTTGTCGCTCGTTGACTTCAGTCTGCGCCAAACGAACTCGTGCAATATCTTCTGATACCGATTCTGTTGAACGGCTCGACACTAGCATAAAAATAGACGAGAGCACGGTTGCGCTCACAAGCGTACGGACACTAATACTGTGCCTATAGCGTTTATTTTTACCAGCGAGTGTAATTGTTAGTTTCATACCACGAAGAAAATTGCTGTTTCACGCCACTCTTTTCATACCACTTCATACAACGATGAATGTGTTTTTAGCCAAAGGCGACAACCTTCGACCTATAGTTTTTATGTCACATGGGTGAAATTTATATTAATTATTCGGCTACTGTATCATTTATTTCAGTAAATGCCATACGAAAAAAAGCCGCCCGTAAGGCGGCTTTTTAAAATTCTTACGCTAATGCGGGCTGAGCATAACGAATTGGTGCTGTTTCCTGCGAGTCGTAGGTCACGAACTCCCAACACTCTTTTTGCGCAAGTACTGCATTTAATAGCTTGTTATTCAGACCATGGCCTGTTTTGTACGCACGCAATTCACCAATTAGACTATGGCCGCCAAGGTATAAGTCACCGATAGCATCCAAAATCTTATGCTTTAAGAACTCATCGTCATAGCGCAACCCTTCAGGGTTGAGTACGCGGAATTCGTCCAACGCCACTGCGTTTTCCATGCTGCCACCCAACGCTAGGTTGTTAGCATTCATGTACTCTAAGTCGCGCATAAAACCAAAAGTTCGTGCACGGCTAACTTCGCTTACATATGAGCATGAATCAAAATCCATCACCATATGCTGACGAGTTTGGCTGATCACAGGATGATCAAAGTCAATTTGGAAATCAACGCGGAAACCGTCATAAGGCACTAATTCGGCCCACTTATCGCCATCTTCTACACGAACTGGCTTTTTAATACGAATAAATTGCTTAGGCGCGTTTAGCTCTTCGATACCGGCAGATTGAAGCAAGAATACGAACGGGCTAGCACTTCCGTCCATAATTGGCAGCTCGTTACTGTCTACTTCAACAATAATATTGTCGATACCTAAACCTGCAAGCGCAGACGCTAAGTGTTCTACCGTTTGGATAGTCACACCGTCTTCGTTATTCAGGCACGTACACAGCATGGTATTACCTACCGCGTTCGCACGCGAAGGTATGTCAACATGTGGTTCAAGGTCAACACGCCTAAACACGATACCCGTGTTTGCTGGCGCAGGTCGGAGAGTCATTGTGACCTTTTCCCCTTTATGAAGCCCAATTCCGGTCTCTTGTACCGATTGCTTGATTGTACGTTGTCTAATCATCTGCTTAAGCTTTTACCTATTAAAAAAAGCGGGCGCGAATTATAGTGAGTTATTACTCACATGTCAAAAAACACCCTTTCTGACGGATTTAACTCTGTCAGATTACGTATTTAATCAACCTATCCACGCGAAATTTTTCACGTTGTGTAAATACACCTTACTAGGTGAGACATCACAAACGCGAAATAATTCCCTTCCGTTTCAGGCAGCTAAATTAGTCTGCCTGCTTACGAAGAAATGCAGGAATATCTAAATATTCCAAATCATTTTCTGGCTGTGCACTGTCGTCGGCCTTCAGCGCCTGATTGCCCTCTGTACCGCCTACTGCAGAACGTGGTTCACTTGATTGCGTGTTACCGTATTCTTTTGCAGGCTGTGTTAGACGAGAGCCTTCAGAGCTTACTAGCGAAATGTCAGGCTTGCGCTCTGCGCCAATACCGGTTGCAACAACCGTTACGCGAAGCTCGTCTGTCATTTCCATATCGATCACTGTACCCACAACCACTGTGGCGTTCTCTGAGGCAAACGCTTTAACGGCGTTACCAACAGTCTCAAACTCGTCGATGGCGAAATCTGGACCCGCAGTGATATTCACAAGAATACCGCGCGCGCCTGACAAATCGATATCTTCAAGAAGCGGGCTGGCAATCGCGGCTTCAGCAGCTTCTTCAGCACGGTCTGGACCGCTTGCAGCGCCACTACCCATCATCGCTTTACCCATCTCAGACATAACGGTACGTACGTCTGCGAAGTCAACGTTGATTAGACCAGGACGGGTAATCAGTTCAGCAATACCTTGAACTGCACCACGTAATACGTCATTTGCAGCGCTAAACGCTTGAAGAAGCGGCGTGCCTGGCCCCATTACTTTTAACAACTTTTCATTAGGAATGGTAATTAGCGAGTCAACGTTGTTAGACAACTCAACAATGCCCTGTTCCGCAAACGAGGTGCGTTTCTTACCTTCAAATGGGAATGGCTTAGTAACTACCGCTACCGTAAGGATGCCCATTTCGCGAGCAATCTTTGCCACTTCTGGCGCTGCGCCCGTTCCTGTACCACCGCCCATACCGGCAGTGATGAAAACCATATCTGCACCGTCTAGCGCCTGACGAATGGTTTCTCTGTCTTCTTGTGCTGCTTCTCGGCCAATGTTCGGATCGGCGCCCGCACCTAACCCTTTTGTTACACTTGAGCCAATTTGAAGTGTAACGTCTGCACTTGAGCTGCGAAGCACCTGTGCATCGGTGTTAACTGCAATAAATTCTACGCCTTCAATGCTTTGAGACACCATGTGCTCAACGGCATTGCCGCCGCCGCCACCGACACCGATGACTTTGATTACGGCTTCTTCGCCGTGACTATCCATTAATTCGAACATACTTACTCTCCGGTTGTACGTCTTTTAAACACTACGCCAGGTCATTCCCTTAGGCTAATTGCTTCCTGCTAGCCTTGATGCCGTAGCTATAGCGCCCCCAAAATAAAATTAAAATTCACCTTTAAACCAGCTTTGCACTCGATGAAATAAGCTTTCACCGGTCTTCTGCGTACTGGACTTCTTATTGTCAGATTGTACTTTGCCATATTGCAGCAGTCCTACGACTGTCGCAAATCCAGCGTCATCAACATATTCGGACAAGCCTTTTACGTTGATGGGTTTGCCCACGCGCACGGGCATCTGGAAAAGTTCTTCGGCAAATTCCACGGCACCTTCCATCTTAGCGGTACCGCCTGTAAGCACAAGGCCTGCAGCGATTTGCTCTTCCAGACCGCTGGCACGAATTTCATCATGTACCAGCTCAAAAAGCTCTTGATAGCGAGGTTCAATCACCTCAGCTAACGTATGACGAGACATCACTCTAGCTGGGCGTCCGCCCACGCTAGGCACTTCAATGCTGTCTTCCATACTCACCATATCCTTCAATGCACAGGCGTAATTCACCTTAATTTCTTCTGCATTGCTGATAGGCGTTCTAAATATTTTAGCAATGTCGCTGGTAATTTGATTACCCGCAACCGGTATTACCGCCGTGTGACGAATAGCGCCATCGGTGTAGATAACCATATCCATAGTACCACCACCGATATCAACCACACATACGCCAAGCTCGCGCTCGTCGTCAGTCAGTACCGCATAACTTGATGCCAACGCTGAAAAGATCAGCTGATCGGCATTAAGTTCACAACGCTCAACACATTTCACCATGTTTTTCGCCATATCGTCGGCACAGGTAATAATGTGAGCATCCGCTTCCATTCTTACTCCCGACATGCCAATAGGGTTCTTAATCCCTTCCTGCACATCAATAGTAAATTCTTGTGGTAACACGTGTAGTAGACGACGTTCCGCTGCAATTGGCACACTGCGCGCTGCATGAATAACGTTATCTACGTCTTCTTGTGTTACTTCCTGATTGTTAATCGGTACCATGCCATTTTCATTTTGGCACTTAACGTGTCGTCCCGAGATAGACATAAAAACTGAAGACACTCGGCAATCTGCCATTAACTCCATCTCGTTTACTGCACGCTGGACCGATTTCACCACCAGGTTCAAATCGTTAACGCCGCCCTTATCCATGCCTTTCGATGCATGGGTGCCCACGCCAACAATACTGATTTGATCATCTTCTAGTAATTCACCCACAACAGCTTTTACTTGGCTGGTGCCGATATCTAGTCCTACAATCAAATTGCGTTCAGCAGGTTTTGACATGGTTTCCTTAACTCTCTTCATCTGTGGCGCTGTCGTCTTTCCATCCGACTGCTACGCCCGTGTCATAGCGAAGGTCGACGTATTTCACCGCCTTCTCTTGTTGCGCCAGAAGTGGATAAACATCAATAAAGCGTTGTAGCCTATCGATAAACTCCTGACGTCCTAAATTCAATTTAATGCCGTTTTTCAACTGCACTTGCCATGCAAATCGCTCGCTTAAGGACAGCTCGTCTAACGTCATATCCGTCGTCGCTATCAACGCGTGCATGGCGTTGTAGCCTTCAAGGGCGGTTTTTTCGCTGCCACCCGGGCCGTAAAGGCGCGGTAAGTCTAACTTCACGCCTTCGTCGTTAAACGTATCGCCATAAGGGTTTAACAACAAATCTTCATTCCATTGTGCAACCGGCTGCTGCTCAACCAAATAAATTTTTAACGTATTTGGCCACTTCTTTCTTACTGACGCGCGATAAACCCAAGGCTGCGCTTCAACAAGCTCAAATACTTCGTTGACGTCAAGCGCGAAAAAACTTCCAGGCTGCGCCTTGCGTATTAACCGCTCTAGCTTGGTAATATCGATGTGCTGATAATCACCAGAAAAATCAATAACCTGTACCGGCATTTGCTGTTCATCCTGCAAATACTGGTTTGCTTTAAGCCCACCAAACACTAATCCAGCAATAACAAACAGTAAGAAAGCGACGCCGCCCCACACTGCCGTTTTACTTTTGCCGCTCTTTGCAGAAGCGGGCTTACCTTGATTAGTGTTGGTATCAGCCACGTTTACGCCTTGTTTGCAACGTCATCAAAACTGGTAGAAAGAATACTTAATACCAGTTCATCAAAAGTTAATCCTGCAACTTTGGCTGCCTTAGGCACCAAACTTTTTTCTGTCATGCCAGGCACTGTGTTCGCCTCTAGCAAATAAAACTGCCTTTGGTTGTCCTGCATAACGTCAATTCTACCCCAGCCGCTGCCAGAAATAGCATCAAAAGCACGGGATGCTAGTTTTGCTAGCTGTGCTTCTTGCTCTTCAGACAAGCCGCTTGGGCAATAGTATTCTGTTGTATTATCCTGATATTTCGCAGCATAATCATAGAATGTATGTGGAGTAGACATGCGAATAGACGGCAACGCCTGTCCCTGCAATACAGAAACAGTGAATTCGGGGCCATCTATATACTGCTCTAACAGGACTTGATTATCGTATTTAAAGGCGTCCTGAATGGCAGTTTCGAGCTGTTTAGCGCTTGTCACTCTCGCCATGCCAATACTCGACCCTTCTCTGGCCGGTTTTACCATGACTTCATTCCCCAATTTATCCATTATAGCGCTGCACTTACCAGCTTCAAAGTGCCTTTTATCAGCAATTTCATATTTTGCAGTGGGTAAGCCTAAACTTTGCCACACTTGCTTAGTATGAATTTTGTCCATTGCCAGCGCAGAACCTAAAACTCGGCTTCCCGTGTAGGGGATTTTTAGGAACTGAAGGGCTCCTTGCATAGAGCCATCTTCACCACCGCGACCGTGCAGCATAATGAGCGCTCTATCGACGTTAAGGTCGATAAGGTCGGTCAGAGGTCGCTCTGCTGGGTCAAACGCAAACGCATCTACGCCTTGTCGTAACAATGCATTTAACACCGCATTGCCCGAATTAAGCGATACTTCCCGTTCGGCAGAGTCACCGCCGAGCAGCACAGCTACTTTGCCATACTCGTTCGGCGAGTGGGTTTTCTGTGAGTGAATACTTACTGAAGGTGTAAACATCCTATTCCCCTTCCTTTGCAAGTGTGATCGGCTCTAGCGCGTGACGAGCTAAGAGCTTAGCAATTTGTCCGATGTTGCCCGCCCCTTGTGTCATGACGATGTCGCCATCTTGCATGATATTCGCCAAAATAGCTGGTAAGGCGTCTTTGTCACCTACGTATACAGGCTCGATTTGACCACGCTGACGAATGGAGCGGCACAACGCTTTACTGTCAGCGCCTTCAATAGGTTGTTCACTGGCTGCGTAAACATCCAGAAGCAACAAGGCATCAACACTCGACAGTACTTCAACAAAGTCTTCGTAAAGGTCGCGGGTTCGCGTAAAGCGATGTGGTTGATAAACCATAACCAAGCGCTTATCAGGCCAGTTTGCACGAGCCGCAGCGATAGTCGCTCTTACTTCGGTTGGGTGGTGACCATAGTCATCCACCAAACACACCTCGCCCTTACTGGTAGTAAACGTACCTAGCTGCTCGAAACGACGACCTATGCCGCCAAAACTAGCTAGTGCGCGAATGATAGCGTCGTCATCTACACCTTCATCCGTTGCTACAGCGATAGCGGCAAGCGCATTAAGCACATTGTGGTTACCGGTGAGGTTCAGCGTTATATCTAACGGTTCGCGTTCTGGGCGAATAACCGTAAAATTCGCTTTACCGAATGACAGTGAAACATTTTCTGCGCGATAGTCATTGTGAGATTCAAAACCGTAGGTCAGAATACTTCGGCCTATACGAGGGCGAATCTCTTGAATATTTGCATCGTCACCGCACACGATGGCCTGCCCGTAAAAGGGTAGGTTCGACAAGAAATCAACAAAGGTATCTTTCACCTTTGAGAAATCGCCACCATAAGTATCCATATGGTCGGCTTCAATATTGGTCACCACGGAAACCATCGGCTGCAAGTGAAGGAAGGACGCATCGCTCTCGTCAGCCTCTGCTATAAGATAACGGCTTTTACCCAAACGCGCATTCGTACCAGCACTGTTAAGCAAACCGCCGATAACAAACGTAGGGTCATACTCCGCTTCTGCGAAAATCGTTGAAATTAAACTGGTTGTGGTAGTTTTGCCGTGGGTACCCGCCACCGCAATACCGTGGCGGAATCGCATCAATTCTGCCAGCATTTCTGCACGGCGAATAATCGGAATGCGCTTTTCACGAGCCACGATAATCTCTGGGTTTTGCTCGTTGATGGCGCTAGACACCACAATAACGTCCATGCCTTCAACATTTTCCGCACGGTGGCCTATTTTCACATCAGCACCTAATTCGCTTAGCCGCTGTGTCATTGGCCCTTCTTGAATGTCAGAGCCAGCAATAGCATAACCTTCGTTTAATAATACTTCGGCAATACCACCCATACCGGCACCGCCGATACCAATAAAGAATATATTTTTAACCCTGCGCATTTGCGGGCTTTCAAATGGGGTTTTAAAAACCATTAGTCCCCTACTCCTACCACGCTTTTTACGTGGCTTACTACATTTTCCGTGGCATGAGTGCTTGCACATGTTTTTGCTACAGCGCCCATCTTTAAGCAGTCTTCAGGGTGTTGTAACCACTGACGCACCGCCTGCCCTAAATTTTCTTTTAATACAGATTGAGCAATCATCAGTGCCGCATTTTGCTTAACTAACGACTGCGCATTTTTTGTTTGGTGATCGTCTACCGCAAAAGGTAGCGGTACGAAAATCGCCGCGCGTCCGGCAGCTGCAACTTCACTTACCGTAAGCGCACCGGCTCTACAGACAACAAAGTCTGCCCATTCATAAGCTGCGGCCATGTCATCAATAAAGTCACTGACATCGATTTTCGACATATCTGCGCCCACCGACGTGTAGGCTTTAATGACACCTTCACTGTTGCCTTTACCGCACTGGTGTTTTATTGATAAACCTTCTAGCACCCCGCAAGTCTCCGGCACGGTTTCATTGAGAATTTGTGCGCCTAAACTGCCGCCTACAACAAGTAAATTAAGGCCTTGTTTATGCTCTGTGGTGTTTTCACGAGCGTCTGCGTCAATGTCTACAGATTTGGGCTTCACCTGCCAAATTTCATCACGAACAGGATTGCCCACAGTATGCACCTTAGTAGCGCCACCTGAAAATTGTTCTTTGGCATCGTCAAAGCCCAGAAGCACGCGACTTGCGAATTTACTAAGAAGCTTATTGGTCATGCCTGCCGCCGCATTTTGTTCATGCACAATAACGGGAATACCTAAGCTTTTTGCAGCAACCCCACCAGGGCCGCTAGCGTAACCGCCAAACCCAACAACGATATCAGGTTGAAGGCGCTTTATAATTCGCCTTGCAGAAAATAAGCTTTTAACTAACGCAACAGCACCTTGAAGACGTGCCGTAACACCTTTGCCACGAAGCCCTTTTACCGGAATAAAGTGAATAGGTATGTCGTGCTTAGGCACAACTTGCGCTTCCATCCGCTCGGCGGTGCCTAGCCAATGAATGTCCCAACCTTCCTTTCGAAGCGCGTTTGCCACTGCAAGGCCTGGGAAAACATGCCCGCCTGTACCGCCAGCCATAATTAAGCAACGCTTAGCCATTATCAGCCTCCTGCGCTACCCGCGCGAGTATAGCTTTAATGCCAGCTTTTCCTTCATCTTCTGCACTTGATGTTTTGGCGCCAGGTTTAGCTTCAACCGTCGCTGTAGAAAAATCCGCTTCATCGGCCCCGCTCTCTACACTTGCCTCACCTTCAGCTTGTGACGCTTTAGTTTGCGACGCGCTTGTAGGAATAGGCTTTTTACGGCGGGCCTTGCTCTTACCGGATTTGCTGTCGCCCCGGCCAATCGCCTGTACGCCATCAACCCGTAATTCAAAATCGATACGAAGTAATATGGCTACTGCTACTGACATGATGATAAGTGACGAGCCGCCGTAGCTAACTAACGGCAGTGTTAACCCTTTTGTTGGCAGAATACCTGCGCTTGCACCAATATTTACCGCCGTTTGGAAACTGAACCAGATGCCTATGCTGTAAGCCATGTAACCATCAAACGCTCGCCCTTTTTCAAGTGCCTTATTTCCAATGCTCAGTGCACGCAACACCATCCACAAAATAAGGCCGAGTACGGCAAGCACACCAACGAAGCCCAGCTCTTCCGCCAAGATGGCCATAACAAAGTCAGTGTGTGCTTCGGGTAAGAATTCCAGTTTTTGCAAGCTATTGCCTAGGCCTTGCCCAAACCAGTTACCCCGGCCATAGGCCATTAAAGACTGGGTTAGCTGATAACCAGCGCCAAACGGATCAGCCCAAGGGTCTAAAAAGGAAGTAACCCGTTTCATTCGGTATTCTTCAAACACGATAAGCGCTACAACCGCCAATATGCCTGCAAACACCAGTGCGAAGAACTGCCAAAGTCGTGCACCCGCTAAAAACAGCAAGCCAATCGTGGTTGCAAACATCACAACGACGGTACCTAAGTCTGGCTGTAGCAGTAATAGCATCGCTAACGCAAAGAACACGACAAGGGGTTTAATAAATCCTTTTAGATTTTCGGTCACTTCTTCGTAGCGGCGAACCAGATAACCCGCCAAATAGGCAAAGAAAAAGAGCTTAGCGGGCTCGGCAGCTTGAATGGTTATAGGCCCAATCGCCAACCAACGGGTACTCCCGTTTACAGTTCTCCCAACTACCAGAACTGCTAACAATAGCGCGATGGCCGCGAGCAGAAGATAGGGATTAGTCATGCGCCAAAACTGCATGGGCAAATTCAGCACTACCATAGCGGCAACGATCGCCCCAACAATGTAAATACCGTGGCGAATAGCAAAATAGAAGGGGTTGTCGTGCAGCCTATCGGCCACCGGCATCGACGCCGAGGTGACGATAATAATGCCAATACTCATCAGTGCAAGCGCAATTAATATCAGCGTCACATCATAGGGTTGCGTTGCCGAAGGTTGTCCGTCGTGCTTCGCGGCAAATAACGCGCTAAGTTTGGTAGAGGCAGCAATCATGATGTGGCCTCCACAGCGTCGTCGTTCTTACTGTGTAGATTAAGTAGGTCGTGTACATCTTGTTTAAACACGTCACCGCGATGCATATAGTTCTTAAACATATCTAAACTTGCACACGCAGGCGAAAGCAGAACAACATCACCAGGGGCAGCAAGTCTTGTTGCTGCTTTTACGGCGTCTTTCATCGTTGCCACACGAGTTGTATGCGCAAAACTCTTTTCAAACAGGTGTGCATCTTTGCCCAAAGCAAACACGTGCGATACATATTTAGTTAGATAAGGCGAGAGGCTGGCTATATCAGCGCCTTTAGAGTCACCACCTGCAATAAGAATGAGCTTCCCTTGTATAGTCGGGGCTAACCCTTCAAGGGCAGCTATAGTGGCGCCAATGTTGGTTGCTTTGGAGTCGTCGATATATCGGATGTCGTTTACACGGGCTATTTCCACACAACGATGTGGTGCAGCTTTAAAACTGTGTAGATGTTTAACCGCGAGCGCTGGCGAAACACCTAGCTGAAGGCAGATACCCAATGCAGCCATGATGTTTAGTACGTTGTGCATGCCCGCCAAATGAATATCGCTAAGGGCAATAAGCTTTTCGCCTTTAAACGTTATATATAGACTTTGTTCATCGTCACGAGCACTATCGTCACCGTCAAAAGACGCAATCGCAAGCCCTGTGGTCGACTCTCCCAGTCCATATTCAACGATATTTTTTGACGCTAGCGCGTCTTCATTAAATTCGGCATTAGATACAGCATTAGATTCGCCATCAGATACTGCATTTGATGCAGCAATCCCCTTAGCATCGGTAATAAGCTGCTCGTAAGGTGCTACAAACTCACCGTCTCGCCACACAACCGCAGATTTCGCGTTATCAAAAATGCGATGCTTGGCATCGATATAGGCTTCAAGGGTACCGTGACGGTCTAGGTGATCATCGGAAATATTAAGGACAGTAGCAGCTTCGAGCACCAAGCTAGACGTTGTTTCAAGTTGAAAACTTGATAACTCCATCACCACTACATCTGCATCACTTTGAAGCGCTTCAAGCACAGGGCGACCTACGTTACCCGCTTCAATACTTTTTACGCCGCAGCTTTTGAGCAGATGGTTCACTAATAAAGTAACCGTGGTTTTGCCGTTAGAGCCGGTTATACCTACTACGCGCTTAGCTGGCGTAGCATCACTCGTGGAGGCATTTAATCGGGCAAACAATTCCACGTCGCCGATCACCTCAACACCACACTTTTGCGCTAAAGCCACTTGTTCAATATTCAGAGCAAGCCCCGGGCTTAACACCAAGGTGTCTACACCATCAAAGTAATCTTCGCTTAGAGCAGTGCAAGTGACCTTCTCTGCCATAAACGCTTGCATGTCGGTATCAAGATCAGAATCAGGGTCGGTAACTAGAGTAAAATTAGCACGGGTATCAAATGCTTTAACCGTTGCCTGCTTTTGCAACAAAAAGCGCACGCAAGCCTGACCTGTAACACCTAGGCCACCGACTACATAACTATGCTCACGTACGTTATACGACATTAATACTTATCTCTTTACCGCTTATCTAAGTTTGAGGGTAGCAAGACCCACCAACACCAAAATGATTGAAATGATCCAAAAACGCACTATTACGCGCGGCTCTGGCCAGCCCTTCAATTCATAGTGATGGTGAATAGGCGCCATACGAAAAATACGCTGGCCACGCAGTTTGTAAGAACCTACCTGAAGGATGACCGACAGGGTTTCCATAACAAAAACACCACCCATGATGATTAACACCAATTCTTGGCGCACCAATACAGCAAGCACGCCTAGTGTGCCGCCCAACGCTAGTGAGCCAACGTCGCCCATAAATACTTGTGCCGGATACGTGTTAAACCATAAAAAGCCTAAGCCTGCACCGACCATGGCGGTACACACAATCACCAGTTCGCTGGTGAGCGGAATATGAGGAATATTCAGGTATTCGGCAAAGTTCGCATTACCTGTTACATAAGCAAATATGGCAAATGCACCCGCCACCAAAATAGTGGGCACAATGGCAAGTCCATCCAATCCATCGGTAAGGTTTACCGCGTTACTTGTGCCTACAATGGCAAAGTAAGTAATGATGATGAAGAACGCCCCCAGCTGCGGGAACACTTCTTTGAAGAAAGGCACCAGTAGTGAGGTTTCAGCGCTTATCGTTGCACTGCTGTATAGATAGAATGCGACCCCTAACGCAACTACAGATTGCCAGAAATATTTCCAACGGGCGATAAGCCCCTTCGAGTCTTTGCGGATCACTTTTCTGTAGTCGTCAACAAACCCAATGATCCCGTAGGCCACAACCACAGTAAGGGTTACTAACACGTAGCGGTTAGTCAGATCAGCCCAAAGCAGGCCACTTACGACAATTGCTGCGAGTATAAGTAACCCGCCCATAGTGGGTGTGCCGGATTTTGATAAATGGCTTTGCGGGCCATCATCACGTACGGTTTGACCAATTTGCATACGCTGCAAATAACGAATCATCTTAGGGCCAATAAGAATGGCAATAAGTAACGCGGTCAGCGTACTTAAAATTGCGCGAAGGGTAAGGTATGAAAATACGTTAAACCCTGAATCGAATTGTGTCAGCCAGTCGGCTAGCCAAATTAACATGCTATTCGCTCCCGACGGCTATCGTGCTTTCCCAGCGCAGAGGCCTCGACCGCCTCTACCACACGTTCCATTCTGGAACTGCGTGAACCTTTAACTAAAATTGAAATATCGCGCTGCTGCACTAACAAATCACTCTCCATTGCGGCCAACAAACTTTCAACATCGCTGAAATGGCCACCATTTTCATTAAACACAGCACTGGCTGATTGACTCAAAACACCCATGGTATACAGGTAATTAATTCCTTTTTGTTTAGCGTATTCCCCCACCTGCTCGTGGTAAAAACGCGCTTTTTCACCCAACTCTTTCATGTCGCCAAGCACAAGAACGCGAATGCCTGAAAAGCTACTTAGCGTATCGATTGCCGCATTTACAGACGCCACGTTGGCGTTGTAGGTGTCGTCTAACAGGCGAACCTGTTCGGTAAGCTGTTTTACATTCAAGCGGCCGCTAACTTGCTTCATAGCAAGTAAACCGTCTCGCACGTTTTCTAGTGTGGCGCCAACTTGCAGCGTTAGCGCTGCAGCAACAAGGGCATTCCCCACGTTGTGAACGCCAGGAATAGTAAGCTGAATAGACATATCACCTTGCGGGCAAACCAAGTGGAATGCGGCGCAGCCATCTAATCCAATGGTGATATCTTCTGCTCTAAAGTCAGCATCGTTTTTCTGCTGGGGCGAAAACGTTAGCGTTTTGGTCTGTTTAAGTTTGCCTTGCCAAAATTCAGCAAACTGGCTATCAACATTGACTACAGCCACGCCGTCACTGCCTAAGCCTTTAAAAATTTCACTTTTGGCGCGCGCCACACCAAGCAAGCTTCCGAAGCCTTCTAGGTGAGAAGCGGCGGCGTTTACGATAGTCGCGACGTCCGGCTTAACGAGGTTTGTGGTATAGGCGATTTCACCGATATGGTTAGCACCTAACTCCATGACCGCGTATTCATGCTGAGGCTCTAGGCGTAAAAGGGTTAGCGGCACACCGATATCATTATTGAAGTTACCGTTTGTGGCTAATACATTGCCTCTTCGCTCCAAAATAGCGGCACACATTTCCTTTACGGTGGTTTTGCCACTGCTTCCGGTAATCGCAATCGTTTTGGGCGCCACATGAGCTTTCACTGCTGCACCTAACAGGCCAAGTGCTTCTTTGGTATCTTCAACCTTAATGACAGGTAATGAGGTTGCTACGTCTTCACTGGCAATAACCGCACTTGCTCCCGCTTTCTCTGCCGTTGAAATAAAATCATGGCCATTAAAATTCGGGCCTTTCAAGGCCAAGTAAACTGCGCCATCTTCTAGGGTGCGGGTATCGGTACTTACTGCAGACACTTCAACGCCAGCAGCGCTTTTTAATAATTTCCCATTAACCTTTTCGGCTATCCATGACAGCGTTGTTGTTATCATTTGCTGTACTCCTGTTGCAGTCGCGCCACAACTGCACGTTCGTTATAGTTAGTCTTTTTGTCACCAATAATTTGGTAATCTTCATGGCCCTTCCCGGCCACAATGATGATGTCGCTTTCATGCGCATGCTCAAGGCAATGACGAATAGCTTGCTCGCGATCAGGTATAGACACTGCCAGCTCACGGTTCTTCAAACCCGCAATGATATCCTCGGCGATAGATTCAGGGCTTTCACTGCGACTGTTATCTGTGGTGATCACAATAGCGTCAGCACCAACCTCGGCAGCCTGCCCCATTAACGGTCGCTTACCTTTGTCTCTATCTCCACCACAGCCAAACACACACCACACTTTGCCCGTTGTATGGAATTTGGCGCTTAATAGCACTTTCTCCAGAGCGTCTGGCGTATGCGCGTAGTCCACCACCAAGTTAGCAGCACCCGTTACAGGGAAAACTTCCATTCGCCCGGGAACGGGCGTGATTGCGTTTACCGCGTTAACCACGTCATCAAAGCGCTCACCTTCAGCGAGTAACGTACCTATAGCACTCAATACATTGCTGATATTGAACTTTCCGAATAGCGGCAGCGAAATGGCAGCGCGTCCCCACGAACTCATTAGCTCAAAGCTACATCCACCTGCATGATAAGAAGCATTTGTGGCGAAACAATGGCGACTTTGAGGATTGTTATGCGCTCGCATCAACTCACTTTCACCGCTTCGATCCAGTCCACTTTCGTCTATACCTGTCCAGACGCGTGTAATCGTCTTATCTGCTGCACCATCCCACTTCTTACTTTCATCATCATTAGTGTTTAATACCACAGCCTTTAAACCTGGCTGCTGAAGCAGCAAGCGCTTGGCTTTGCCGTACTCTTCCATTGTGCCGTGATAATCGAGATGATCTCGAGTAAGGTTGGTGAAAACAGCGATATCGGTTTTTACTGTACCAAGCCGTCCTTGAACCAATGCGTGAGAACTCGCTTCAAAGGCCGTATGGCGCACTTCATTTTGCACAAAGTCTGCCAACAAATACTGCATACGTATGGCATCGGGCGTAGTGTTTGCTGCCGGCGTGTTCGACCACTGGGTTTCATCGCCTTCAAACACACTGCTCCCTAGCGTTCCGATGCTTGCACTACGTGTACCTAACGCATCCTTAAGCTGGGTAAGCAATTGAACTGTAGAGGTTTTTCCGTTTGTCCCTGTCACTGCTACCGTCGTCATTTTCTGAGCAGGGTAGTCGTAAAATGCAGCAGCTAATGCAGAGAGCATTTGTGGTAACTCATACAGCGAGATAATGACGCTGTGGTCGCGCATTTCCATTTGACCATGGGCGCTACTGTCTTCAGTTTGCGCCAGAATTACACGGGCCCCTAAACTTATTGCCTGGGGTATAAAATCTCGACCATCACGTTCGTGGCCCTTAATTGCCAAGAACGCTAAGCGTGTATTCACTTCTCGGCTGTCTAGCGTTAAACCTTCAATGCGGATATCTGGGGCGTCTACACCAAATTTCGCCAATAAAGCTTTTATACTTTGAATAAAGGCACTAACTACCACTTTGACCTCCTTTCAATAAGCGGCTAGATGTAACCTGCTTGTCATCGGGCGTAACGTTTAACATGTGCAGTGCGCCACCCATAATTGATGAAAAGACAGGTGCAGCGGTATCCCCCGCGTGATACAAATCACCGCCGGGTTCGTTGATCAATACAATAGTTACTAGCCTGGGGTCAGACACAGGTGCGATACCAGCGAAAATGTTGACGTACTCTTCGCCGTATCCACCAGCCACCGCTTTTCGGCTTGTTCCTGTTTTCCCAGCAACGCGATAACCTGGTACCGACGCTTTTGTTGCTGTGCCGCCACGCTGGGTTACGCTTTCCATCATTTGAACAATAGCGTTAGCGTTTTCTTCGCTGATCACCCGCTCAGATTGAGCCTGCCATGAAGGTTGCTCTGGCGACTTGATGACATTAAGTGGTGTTTTAATACCGCCGTTCGCCAACGTTGCGTAAAGACGCCCCAACTGTGCAGTGGTAACCGAAATGCCGTATCCAAATGACAGCGTGGCTAGCTCAAATTCAGACCAGCGGCTGCGCTCATGAAAGATACCGCTACTCTCACCCGCCATATTAAGCCCGGTATCGCTCATTAAGCCCATATTGTAATAGGTATCCAGCAGGAACTGTTTAGGCACAGAAAGCGCCAGCTTAGACGTCCCCATATTTGAGGAATGCTGAATAATTTCTTCTAGCGTTAGTTCGCCGTAATTGCGCGAATCTTTTACTAGGCTGCCGCCTAATCGCATCCATCCTGGATGAGTGTTTACTGAGTCTTCAGGCTCCACTTCACCGAACTCTAATGCAGTAAGAACGGCCAGCGGTTTTAGCGCCGAGCCTGGTTCGAACGCATCGGTAATTACCCGATTACGCATTCTGTGCGCAGAAATATCGCTTCTGTCATTCGGATTGAACGACGGTGCATTCACCATGGCTAACACATCACCGCTTTTTACATCGATGACAATGGCGGAAGCCGAGCTTGATTGGTAATAAATCATGGCTTCTTTAATTTCTTTATAAGCAAGTGCCTGAATACGCTGATCAATAGTCAGCTGCAGGTCGCCGGCTTTTTCGCCTGATTTTGTTTCTAAGATCTCTACCTGACGGCCTTTTGCATCGCGGCGTATTTTACGAGAACCCGGCGTGCCCGTTAGCCACTCGTTATACATGCGCTCCAAGCCTTCAACGCCCGTGTCGTCAACATCGGTTACGCCGATTAACTGCGCTGAAACTTCACCTGTAGGATAGTAGCGGCGGCTTTCACGGCGAAGATAAATGCCTGGAATGTCCAGTTTATCAACGTACTCTGCCATGGCAGGCGACACCTGACGCTGCAAGTAAACAAAGCGGCGTTTGGGGTTTGCCACTTTTTCTTTGAGTTCATTGACGTCTTGGCGCAGTACATCTGCCAGCGCTTCCCAACGGCGTTCTTCCTCGAAGCCGTTGTTTTCATGGATAACCTTAGGGTCTGCGTAGATGGCCCGAACAGGCACACTCACCGCCAGCTCAACACCATTTCTATCGGTAATAAGCCCGCGATAGGTTGGCATATCACGGGTTCTTAGTGTGCGGTTGTCGCCCTGTTGAATTAGCTCGTCTGGCTCAATAACTTGAATATAGGCTGCACGGGCGGCGAGCACGCTGAAAACTAGCATAATAACAACAAGCACAACGACAAAGCGCCAGTGCACTAGGCTTGGCGTTACATTTTGTTTTGCACCGGTTTTTTTACGTTGGCGAGAAAGTGCTGTTGTACTCATTTTAATTTCACCACTACTTCATCGTCTGCGGTTGGACGGTACATTTCTAACTGTTTTTCAACCAGGTTTTCTATGCGGTTATGCTCAGTCAACGCGCGTTGCTCAAGCACGAGGTTACGCCACTCGACATCAAGCTCATCTTTCTCTTGCATAAGGTCTTCAAGGGCAATGACCTGCTGTCTGTTGTGATGACTGCTAAGTGTGACCGCCATGGCACTTGTGATAACCATTAAATACAACAAAACCCGCAACTTGTTGCGGGTCAAATCTGAAACAATTATTAGCAGTAATTTAAAATTAGTGCTGGCCTTGTCTGGCGCGGCTTTGGTCATAACTTTTCTGCCACACGTAATACCGAACTGCGAGAGCGAACGTTGTTCGCGATCTCCTGTTCTGAAGGTTTTATCGCTTTGCCCAAGGCTTTTAACACTTTATCTGCATCTATTTCAGCCTGAGTAATCGGTAAGTTGTGTGGTACTGATTTCCCTTTACTTTGATCTTTAATGAAGCGTTTTACTAAACGGTCTTCAAGAGAGTGAAACGAAATAACGGCAAGACGTCCTTCTTTCGCCAACACCTGTGTCGCGGCTTTAAGGCCAACACGAAGTTGCTCAAGTTCCGCATTGATATAAATGCGAATACCTTGGAATGCACGGGTTGCCGGATGTTTAAACTTATCCTTTACAGGAACCGCTTCGTCGATAATTTTGGCTAGCTGAGCTGTGCGCGTAATGGGTGTTTCTTTTCGCGTGTTTACAATGGCATGGGCTATGCGTTTGCCGAACTTCTCTTCGCCAAACTCTTTAATAACCTGCGTAATGTCTTGTTCTTCGGCGTTAGCCAACCAGTCTGCAGCACTTTGTCCACGTGAGGTGTCCATACGCATATCCAGTGGGCCGTCACGAAGGAAGCTAAAACCACGCTCGGCATCATCTAGCTGAGGTGAAGACACCCCCAAATCCATAAGCACACCGTCAATCTTACCGGTTAGTCCCAGCGCTTCGATTTCTTCTGCCATATCACCAAACGGTGAGTGGATAATGCTAAAACGCTTATTATCGGCGAAACGTTCTGCCGCTTTGATTGCTTGCGGATCACGGTCAAAGGCGATGAGTCGCCCGTGTTCGCCCAATGCATCCAAAATATGTGCTGAGTGCCCCCCACGGCCGAAAGTGGCGTCAATGTAGATACCGTTTGGTTTGATCGCTAGGGCTTCAATGCATTCATCAAGCAATACTGAAATATGTTTAAATTCGCTAGGCTGCGTCATAGAGAAAAGTCCTGTAATCGTTCGGTAAGTTCAAATTCGCCTTTGCGTTCGGTGTCTATATCAGCTTCAACTTGTTGTGCCCAAATATCGGCATCCCAAATTTCGAATTTGTTTAACTGACCAACTAACATGACTTCTTTTGAGAGTTTTGCGAAACTTCGCAGTGGAGTAGGAACAAGAATGCGCCCGCTTTTATCCATCTCACCTTCAGAAGCATAACCTAGTAGCAATCGCTGCAAGCGACGCTCGGCTGGTATCATGCTTGAAAGTTTAGAGAGTTTAAGCTCAATCTCTTCCCATTCGGGAAGTGGGTAAAGTAGCAAACAACTTTGTTGTGTATCGACTGTGCAGACCAGTTGTCCCTGACAATCATCCAGCAGCGACTGACGATACTTCGTCGGTATAGCCAGTCTGCCTTTTGTATCCAGATTGATTGCGTTAGCGCCGCGGAACATTCCCCTAGCCTTTTATTATTTGCTCTTGGTTTTCTTGTTTTTTGAGTACTAATCTGCAAAGTGATGATGATTTGATCCACAATTCGCCACATTTACCCACTGAGATACAGTTTAGGTATCAATGATCCCCACTGTCAAGTAGAAAAAAGGCGTGAAGGCCGCATAAACACTGGGTTTAAACTGGTTGGATATACAGTGTTTTTAGGAAGTGTATGATTAGGCGTGTAAAAAAGATTAAAAAATATTCAGGTGAGAAAAAATAAAGGTGTAATTAATCGATGAACTGCTGTTTTTGACTGTAAATAAGCGGCGAGATCTCACGATTATGTTTAACGCTGTTTTCAGCGGTATTGCGCGTATGCTTAGTCGTAATTCAAACAGCTGCGCCACATCAGCACGTTAAAAAACGAGTGAGTTAACACGACTAGTGCTAACTCACTGCATTTACATCAACGCGTGCTAACGCATAGCAATAATCAGGGAGTTCTTACTTAGAAACGATAGGATGCTGAAAGTGAAGCAACGTCACTACTTTCTTCCCCATCAATATCCGTTTCATAGCTTGCTGATATTGAAAACTGTTCATTGACCCAATAATCGAGTGCTACTCCAACAGCCTTTTCATTTACAAAGCCGTCTGGCGCATCTGAATAGGTGAACAAGCCAGCAACACTGAAACCTTTACTGAAGAAGTAACGAGCTGAGCCATAAAAAACGTCATTACTTTCAGCTATATACTCGGCCATAAAATCCCAGCCTTTACCCTCCTTTCCAACAGTTGTGTAACGAGTAAAAATTAATGCAGAAGATTCGTTACCGCTAGCTTCAAACACGTCATCTTCGAAGGCATATTCAGTGCTGAAGTGCTGATAAGTCAAACCTGCGCCAACTTGCCACTCACGTGATAAGTTGTAACCCAGCTTAGCATTTATGTCGGTGCTATCAGATTCGCCATAGCCATTGTTCCATTTCCTATGAACCCCTTCGATTGCTAACATTAAGTTTTCATCGATGTAAAACGTCGCTCCAAGATTAAAAAAGTCGGCACCATCTAAATTGGCGTAACCACCAGATAAACTCGATACACGCTGAAGATAAGGGTTTATAAGGTAAGCGCCGCTGTTTCCGCTAACTTCTTCCAGGTAGCGCACATACCTTGCACCGTAGAGGTTGTCATCGAATCCTTCAGGATCGACAGCGGTAAACTGTACTTCGTTTTGTGTAGCTGCATGTGCTGCTGAGACTGTAAATACTGAAGCCGTGATAAGTGATAGTGCAGTTAGCGTAGTTTTTAGCTTATTAGTGTTAGTGTTCATGTCTTTTGTCCTTAAAAAATGTGTTGGGAACGATGTGTAAGATAAGACATTAAAACTTAACGGTTTCTGAACGAAACATGACGAAGTCTGAACGTGAATTTTAGGTACAAAAAAACCCGCAACTTTGCGGGCTTTTAAACTTCAAAATGAGGGAACGATTACGCGTTTGGCGCCGCTTCAGGTGCTGCTTCTTCTGCTTTAACCGCAGAAAGCTGCATGCTGCGAATTGGGTTTTCTGTGTCATTAGAAAGCTCAACAAGGCGGTTTAGCTGACCAACAGACATCATTACTGCGTAGATAGCACCTAGGAAGCCTTGCTTGTGTAGCTCAAGCACCTGCTCTTCTGGCAGCTCAAGAAGCTTCTTCTCATTGATGCTCATCATGCCAGTAACATTGCGCTGTTTACCATCTTGGTATGTAAGGCGAATTTGAATTGGATCAAGAAGGTCCAGTTCAACGACTTTCGCAACAAAACGCTGAGTTAGCATTTCGCTATTCGCAAGGTCTGCTAGGAATTTCTGACGGTTATCTAGGAACTCGCTTGCTTCACCAGCTTCAGTGAATAGCGCTTGGCCTTCGTCAGAAATAAGGTCGGAGTTTTCATCAATGTAAACGCCAAGCTTGTCGCCGTCTGGACGCACGTCGAATGGATAGCGAAGGATGTTCATTGGAACGTGAGGGCCTTTCCAGCTGTCGCCAGTTAGAAAAAGGTTTTGACCTTGTTCCATACCAAGCATAGTCACAACGTGGTGACGCTTTGATGTAGTGTCTTCAATGAACACTAGCGGCATTGTCGCAGCTAGTTGTGCAAATTCACGGATCGTTGCTGCTGCAAGGTGTGTATTTTTCGCAAAGCTGAAAGATGTATTTACCGCAACCTTTAGGTCTTTATGCTTTTCTTTATCTAGCGGTACAAAATTAATAGCCATATTTATTTCTCATACTTGTTAACTGTGGCCCCGGCTTGATTATGTGAGAAGAGCGGGTGCCACTAAAAAATTACGTCGGCCGCGCTGATGCATAGTAGTCATCGATAATTGGCGGAGCGCTTGGGAGTATCCCGTATTCGCGCAATGAAGTCACGCAGTCTTCACCATAACAAGTTTTAAATTTTTATTGCAATGTAAACTTGAAGTAAACAAGCACAAGCGCTCTAAAAATGAGCAATATCGACTAATTTAGCGCTTAGCGAGAGCAATCTGGGGTAAATGCATAGCAAGTAAAAGCCTATTGTCGCAGTGCGCATTATCCTTTAGTCTCGTATTGCTATTAAGTTAGCGGTTATTGACCTAAGCGATAAAAAAACAAAATAAGGATTTTCTATGAAGGGGCGCTTCCCACTCTCATCTTGCGCATTACTTATCTCTGCGCTTTTTGCTTCACACTCTGTACTTGCTGAGACCTCTACTTATTCAGCATCTGAAAAAGCTATCAAGATCGCACAAGAAACTATTATTGTTGATGGACACATTGATGTTCCTTATCGCGTAAAGGAAAAGTGGGTTGATGTCACTAAAGCCACGCAGGACGGTGACTTCGACTACCCTCGTGCAGTATCTGGTGGTTTGAACGCCCCTTTTATGAGTATCTACGTGCCTGCTAGTTTAGACAACTCTCCAGAATCTACGCAGCTTGCCCATGAGCTCATCGATTCAGTAGAAGCCATTGTTGCCCGCGCACCTGATAAATTTGCCATTGCTAAAAGCCCTTCTGACGTAAAAGCCCAATTTGAAAAAGGGTTAATTTCACTGCCAATGGGCATGGAAAATGGTTCTCCTATTCAAGGTGACTTGGCGAATCTAACGGCTTTTTACGAGCGCGGGATTCGCTACATCACCCTTGCTCATAGTCAAGCTAACCACATTTCTGACTCTTCGTATGACCTGCGCAGAAAATGGAAAGGCCTTAGCCCGTTTGGCAAAACCTTAGTGGGCGAAATGAACAACATTGGTATTATGCTGGATATTTCCCATGTGTCTGACGACGCCTTTTATCAGGTTATTGAGTTAACAAAGGTGCCAGTTATAGCATCACATTCTTCACTGCGCCGCTTTACCCCCGGTTTTGAGCGCAACATGGACGACGAGATGATCAAAAAACTCGGCGAAAATGGCGGTGTTATTATGATTAACTTTGGTTCTAGTTTTGTATCTAAAGAAGCTGGCAAGTGGCGTAGTGGCCTTACTGCAGCGCGCAAAGCCTTGGTTGAAAAAGAAGGCGAAGACAGCCCTAAGCTAGAGAACTTTGAAGAGAATTATCGCAAAGAAGTGGCATACCCTTATTCAACCCTAGACGAAGTGCTTGACCATATCGATCACGTGGTAAAACTGATTGGAGTTGATCACGTAGGTATTGGTTCAGACTATGACGGTGTAGGTGACTCACTCCCCATTGGGCTTAAAGATGTGGCGAGTTTTCCAAACCTAGTACAAGGATTGCTGGATAGAGGTTATAGCCGTACCGACATTGAAAAAATATTGAGCGGAAACCTTTTGCGCGTTTGGCAACAAGTTGAAGACTATGCGAAAGCGCACTAGTCGCGCAATGCTTTAAAAATGAAGCGTAGGGAAGCGTGTTATCGCTTCCACATGCTTTATCTACTCTACTGCACTTTCAACTCTATTATTTTTTGCGTGACACAATTAAGTAAAACGCGCTTGGCAATACCAACAGTGTTAATACCAGTGCACTCGCCATACCGCCTACCATAGGCGCCGCAATTCGCTGCATCACTTCACTACCAGTTCCAGTGGCATAAAGCACAGGCAACAAGCCAACAATAATAGAAAGCGATGTCATCATAACTGGGCGAAGTCTTGCCGAGGCGGCATGGACAATAGCCTTTTTCACAAGCGCATCTTTTTTAGTGTTGCCATTTTCTGTTTCGTGCTTAGTAAGTGCATCTGATACATATTGGTTTAGATAGACCAGCATGATAACGCCTATTTCTACCGCTACACCTGCTAAGGCAATAAACCCAACACCTACCGCCACCGACAGATTGAAGTTAAGAAGGTAAAGCAACCATACACTGCCCACCAGCGCCAACGGTAAGGTCGCGAGTATGAGTGCCACATCGCGAAGGCGTTTAAATGCCAGATAAAGCAAAAGGCAGATAATGGCTAACGTTAGCGGTATAACCACCGACAGTTTTGCTTTCGCGCGCTCAAGGTAAGCAAACTGCCCCGCCCACGTAATGGAGTATCCAGTGGGTAAATCAAATTGCTCTGACAAATGACGTTTTGCGCTATCTACATAACCCCCTAAGTCAATACCCGTGGCTGAGTCTGACGAGATATCAATGTATACCCATCCGTTTAATCGGGCATTTTCACTTTTAATCCCAGCCGGCCCGTCGTCAATACGCACGGTCGCCACATCGCCAAGGGTAATGTGAACACCGCTTGGTGTGACGAAAGGCATGGATGCTAAAGATTCAGGCGTATCGCGGTAGTGCTGTAAAAAGCGCATGGCAATAGGAAAACGCTCACGCCCTTCCACTGATTGTGTAACCACTTTGCCGCCCACTGCCGAGCCTACAATACTGTGAACATCGTCTATCGTCATGCCGTAGCGCGCCGCCAACTGCCTGTCGATATCGATATAAACGTAACGGCCACCCACCACACGCTCAGCGTATACTGATGCTGTATTGGGCAGGTCTTTAAGCAGTATCTCAATATCCTTTCCTATGGCTTCAATGCCTGCTAGGTCAGGCCCCGCAATCTTGATCCCAACAGGGGTTTTTATCCCGGTTGCCAACATGTCGATACGGGTTTTAATTGGCATTACCCACGCATTGGTCAGCCCTGGAAATTGCACCAGAGCGTTAAGCTCTTCTTTGAGCTTTTCAGTGGTCATGCCCGCCCTCCACTGGGCTTTCGGTTTAAGCTGAATGAAGGTTTCAATCATCGTCAATGGTGCAGGGTCTGTGGCCGTATCTGCGCGTCCAATTTTCCCGAATACCGTTTCAACCTCGGGCAAGGTTGCAATAAGCTTGTCCGTCTGCTGTAAAAGCTCTCTGGCTTTACCCACTGAAATACCCGGATAGGTAGTAGGCATATACATCAAATCGCCTTCGTCCAGTTCGGGCATAAATTCGCTACCTAGTTGGTTTAACGGCCAGTACATGGAAAGCAATAAGCAAAATGCCCCCGCCAAGGTGAGCAGTGGGTAGTTAAGCAGCCGCGTTAGCAATGGCTGATACACACGTTCTAAAGCTCGATTTACCGGGTTCTGGGCTTCAGATCGTATTTTTCCGCGTACGAAATAACCCGCCAGCACAGGAACTAAAGTAATTGCCAGCGCCGCAGCTGCTGCCATGGCATAGGTTTTGGTAAAGGCAAGAGGCGCAAAAAGACGCCCTTCTTGTGCTTCTAACGCAAAAACAGGAATAAAGGATACGGTTATAATTAGGAGCGCAAAGAATAAAGCTGGGCCAACTTCAGTGGTCGACTTAATCACCAGTTCCCAACGTTTGACTGCCGAAAGCTTTGCAGATGTTGGCGCAAAGGTTGGTATAGGTGTTCGCGACTGGGCACTCCCTGACCCAACCTGACTTGCTGAATCCCTTTGACTCGCTGAATCCCTTTGACTCGCTGAGGCTCCCTGACTTGATGAAACAGCATGCTGATGAATGTGCTTGTGTAAATTTTCAACCACAACAATAGCGCCATCCACCATTGCACCAATAGCGATAGCAATGCCACCTAAAGACATGATGTTGGCATTAAGTCCCTGCAGCTTCATTACGATAAACGCGGCGAGAATACCAATAGGCAAACTGATTAGCGCAACCATAGATGAACGTATGTGAAACAAGAAGATAGCGCATACCAAACCAACAACCAGCAATTCCTCCACCAACTTATTGGTGAGGGTATCGACGGACTTATCAATAAGGGTGGAGCGATCGTACACGGGAACGATATTCACCCCTTCCGGCAAGCTCGCTTTTAATGAATCCAGCTTAGCTTTAACCGCATCGATAGTGGCTTTTGCGTTTTCGCCATAGCGCATCACTATAATGCCACCCACGGTTTCGCCATTCCCGTTTAGTTCAGCAATACCGCGGCGCATCAACGGGCTTTCTACCACTTGTGCTACATCATTAATCGTTATGCTAACGCCGTCCTTGATAACGCCTGTAGGCAACGACAGTATGTCGTCAATGCCCTGAATGTAGCTTTGCGCACTAACCATGTACTCTGCCTCGGCCATTTCAATAACCGAAGCGCCTGACGCGCGGTTACCCCGTTTAAGGGCAATTTCTATCATGGATGGCTGAATGTTGTAGGCACGTAATTTTTCAGGGTCGACAATAACTTGGTATTGTTTAACCATCCCTCCAACAGACGCAACTTCAGAAACGCCTTCAACTGACTGAAGCTCAAACTTTAAGAACCAGTCTTGCAACGCCCTTAACTCACCAGCATCTAGCGCATTTGGCTGACTAGCATCGTTCTCCAACGCATAAATGTAAACCCAACCTACCCCTGTCGCATCTGGACCTAACTGAGGTGTCACGCCTTCTGGAAGTTGCGAAGACGCTTGGCTTAAGTATTCCAGAACACGGCTTCGAGCCCAGTACATGTCTGTATCATCATCAAAGATTATATATACGTAGGCATCGCCGAAGAATGAATACCCTCGCACCGTCTGTGCGCCAGGCACTGACATTAGCGCAGAGGTGAGAGGAAACGTCACCTGATCTTCCACCACTTGCGGCGACTGACCGGGATAGCTTACTTTCACTATGACTTGGACATCAGATAAATCAGGGATAGCATCAACGGGGGTATTTTTCACCGCCCAGACACCAGCAATACTGAGCATAATAGCGCTCAGCAATACCAGTATTCTATTGTTTACCGACCAGCGAATTACCGATTCAATCATGGTGCATATGCTCCTTATGATTTATCGATTTTTGTTCTGCCGACTTGTGAACCATCGACTTGTGAGCATCGCTTTGCTCTCCATTACTCTTCAGGTTGCCTGCATCATGTTTATGATTGCTGTGACCTGAGTCATGCACCATGCCCTTGTCCACCGCATTTTCACTACGCTTTCGCATATCAATAACCGTGAATTCTTCGCCAGTCACAAAGGTGAACATGATGTTGTCACCTTCACTAAACTGAGATAAGTCAATATGCTTTGATACCGCAAATGACATTGTCGCAGGTCCCCGCCCCCATTTTTCAATCGGCCCGCGAGCGATTACTAACGTTGCGTTATTCGAAGCGCCATTCGTTTCGGTGTCAGCTGGCAATTCAATTGCCTCAATTGTACCTGTTGTCGTGGCCTGGTGATCGGGCGCTTTCATTCGCTCAAAGTCACTGCTTTTCGACGACTCTGAATCAATCAAAAATTGTGCTGATACCACAACATCATCCTCGGGGAGCAAGCCTTCAACTACTTCAAAATGTGTACTATCGCTTTGCCCCAGTGTTACGCGTACCGACTTAAAATTGCCATCGCCATCACTGAGTACCACTTTTGCGCCCTCTGCCGTGCGAATAACGGCACTGCGAGGAACCAGTAACGCCGCCTTGCGTTGAGTAGGCGTAATTACAACGTGAGCAAACATATTGGGCTTTAACGTGTGATTGTTATTGTTTAGCGGTATGCGCACTTTCAAGGTTCGGGTTGTTTCTGACAAAGACGGATAAATATACTCTACGTGACTTTCCCATTTAGCATCGGACCCATGGTCCATTTCGTCGAGGGTAACCACAGCGCCATTATAAGGCGCTATGATTTGCGCGTACTTTTCAGGCACCTCTGCAATCACCCACACTGTATCTAGCTGTGCGATGCTCATCAAGGTTGTCCCGGGCTGAACGTAAAATCCTTCCCTGATATTCAGCGCTTCTACTACACCGCTTTGCGGCGCGTTAAATGTGACGGTTTGTGCTACCCGTCTACTTTTCTGCAATTCTTCGATAACGCCCTTTGATAGCCCTAGAGTTCTTAGGCGCTCGGCGGCGCCCTCAATTAAACGTGAATCTCCTCGCTTAAGAGCTAAAACGTATTCTTCTTGTGCGCTAACTAATTCTGGAGAATACAGGGTATAAAGTGCCTGTCCTTTTTCTACTTGCTCTCCTTGGGATTTAATGAAAAGCCTGTCGACCCAACCTGATACTCTAGGGTGGATGTGCACAATGCTATCTTCATCGTAAGCAACGTTGCCCACCGCCGTTACGGTCTGTTGAAGTGTTCCAATGGTAACGGGCGCGACTTTAACCCCTATATTGTGCTGTACATTTGGCGGAATCATTACGGTACCAGGCGAACGCTCATTACTTTTCGCAGACGTTGCGTCGTCATTGGCGTATACGGGCACTAAGTCCATTCCCATTGGTGACTTTCCTGGTTTGTCACGGCGATAGCTGTCATCCATAGGCGCTACCCAATATAAAGGGGCTTTATTATCAGTTTCGTCGCTGTGGGCACTTTTATCGCTGTGGGCACTGTCACCTCTGTGGGCACTTTCACCATTTCCGTGTTTTGATGAATCAGACAACAATAGTGAGGCCAAGCCGAACGCTATCAGGCCGCCAAATAGCAGACCTATTAGCAAGCCCTTTATTAGCGTGCTTTTTGTATCTGGAGCAGGGTTAGTTGAAGATGTCATATTAACTACTCTTTATTCGAAAAATGGGCGTGAGTGGGCAGGTACAAATAAGCAAGTGACGCCAATGTTCTGGCGCGCTCTATGTCGATTTTGAGTAAATCATCCTGTACCTGTACTTGCTTGAGGTTGGCATTGACAACATCACCGATATCACCTGTGTCTGTGGTATAAGCTGTCAGTTCAGCTTCAGAAAGTTGCTGTGTTTCTCCAATTAACGCCGTTTCATAAAGCGCTTTGCGCTCACTTAGCGCCGACAAGCGTGATTTAAGCACCTCTGCATTCGCGGCAAGCTCGTTCACTTTCAAGCGGAAGTCCGTTTCAGACGCACTCATTTTGGAAGCCGCCGCGGCTATTGAAGCGTCTTGACGAGATTTATTGAAAAGCGGAAGGTCTACTTGAACACCCAATGACACAAAGTCAGCCCGGCTCGCACCATTTTGCGCGTCTTGTCTGTATCCATAGCTTGCTTCAAATGCCCACTGAGACTTAGTTTGCTCTCGCGCTATGTTCACATTTTGCGCTTCTATCTGGGTCTGAATTTGAAGCAGCATAGCCTCAGGATGATGCTGTAGTATTGAAAAAGGCTCACTGCTATCAATAACCGTTAAGAACGAAGAAAGGCTTAGGTTGCTGTCGTTTAAGATAGCATCGAGCTCGATACGCTTTGGATAAGAAAGCGTTGATTCTTGCGTTGATTGAGCCAGCGGTGCGCTTACAGATTCATCTAGCGGCGCACCAAACCATTTTGAAAGTGCCGATCTCGCTTCATTTTTTTGCTGGTAGGCCTGCACATATTTGTCGTCTAGTGACAACAATGCCAAGCGCACTTGCAGTATGTCTTGTTGCGCCGCTGCACCAACGCCTTGACTGTATCTGGAGTCAGTAAAATCGAGTAGCTGTGTAAGCAATGATTTCTCTTTGTCCAATAATCCAATGCGACGTGTTGCATAGACCCAATCTAACCAGGTAAGGGTAACCTCACGTTTAAGCCACGCCTTTCTCGCTTGGCTCTCTACCGACATTTGATCAGCCATAACCTGATACTTTTGCTGGCTGTAGAGGTTTTCATCGCCTCGCGGTAACTGCTGCTTCAAACCAACTTTAAATTGCGTCATAGGCTCTTGGTCAAATACGAAGCCGTCGGTAGGCAAGTTTTGTACAGACGCTGAAACCTGAGGATTTGCCCAATATGATGACGCTTCAGCTTCTGCATTAAAGCGATCCTTTCGATGCGCATTCCCTTTAAGCAAAGGGTCGTATTGAATAGCTAACTGCAGCGCTTGTTCCAGGCTTAGGGTCTGCGCGACAACGGGCTTATTAGCCATCAAAAAAGAAGAAAGCACAAAAATTAAGGCGAACAAAGCGCTTACTTTACAAGGTCTGTTAGCGCTTTCGTTCACTTTTTTGGGTACCGAATAGTTGCTCATGTATAACATCACTTTTCAGGTGTAAGGCGTGTTGACGTTGCCCCGCTCTTCGCTAAATTCGACAAAGGGGATTAGCAAAAAGGCTTACCACGCGTTACATAGATAAAAGATTAGAGACATCTCAAAACGACGTCGTGACATAAAAACGTCTCTGCTGCGAAATAAATCCGCGAGATAGATCTATGCTGTGAAAAGTGACTTAGGTGGGCGAAACTGCCCGAAGTGAGGAGATGAGCGCTGCCCCAGTATAGGTGCAGTGGCAGCCATTCTGGCTACCGATATTTCGGTTTCAACGGTAGGCTGAATAAGCGCACTCGCGCTAAGATTAAAACAGTGATCGGCTGGGCAATTACATTCATCCTTGCAGCAAGACATGTCACTCATCTTCGATGCTTTCACGCTATTACGCCTGCATCGCTAACTTGTACGCCGTCGAACTGAGCGGGTTTGCTCTTGCTGTTTTTAACACTTAAATCCGCATGTTGTGATGACAATTCTTGGTGCTGACAATGTGTATTAGCATACTCAGGCATTCGAACCTGATGGTTAGCATGAGCAGCATCCGACTGCGGTGTCATCACCGACATTGAATGGGCATGTTCGTATGAATGTTCGATAGATACAGCGCTACCTGACGACACGAGGGCCATCATTAAGAACAGTGTAAGGATAAACGAACTTGCATTCGCCGACCTATACCGTTTGCGCGTTAAACCAATCCGAAACTTTCTCAAATACTGTACTCAAAATATTGCTGTCTATTGTGCAACGAAATAATAGCGTGATGTAACCAAGCAGTAAAGCCAGCCGTTAATTTCGCTAAGCTAGGGCCTGTTGACCTTTGTTGTACACCAAAGGTCAACAGGCCCCAGTAACTTATTCAAACTGAGACAGGTAATCTCGCAACATAAGGCCCATGGTTGAAAATAGCGGGTTTGCTTTAGGTACCGCACACTCTTCTTGCTGATTAACCATGCTTGCGTTGAAATTCATTTTATTGAGCAAACTTGTATTCACAACTAAATCTGCATGGCACAACCCGTACGATTCATCGATAACGAAAAAGGTATTCGGACCTTTACTTGCGTCCATTAACTGCTCTATGCCGAGAATTGGCGTGGTTACATCAGCTTGAGAATGAGCGGCAAATAGCGGCACTTCAATTTGCTGTCCTTCCTCGACTTTGTCCCGAATGATGTTTATTAAATCCATCAATTCCAACCCTGCTAAACCTGCCACATTTGGATACTTGTAAGGGTTGGGGCCATGAGTTTGATAGGTTCCATCAATAATTCTGGCTAAAAGTTTAATGCCCCAAATTCGAGACATACTTTCAGCATTATCAGACAGCGCCAGCGCGCCAGAAAATAGCATAAGACCATCAATATTATTTACTTCGCTTCCTGTACTATCCAGATAATGTTCAACCGCCAGCGCACCACCTGTAGAGAAGCCACCTACAAGCAAAGTATCACCCATGCTATCAGCCAATTTAATGACTTCATCAACATGCCCCTGCCAGCGCTCAGCTAAATCCCAGTCAGACATGTCATCGTCGGCATCTCGTTTACCATGCCCAGGCAAAAGCGGCACGACTACAGTGAAACCCTGTTCAAATAAGATGTTGGCGATTTCACGCATGAAGAAAGGTGAGTCGCTTAAGCCGTGGATAAGCACTGCCACCTTGCTGCTTGATTTGTTGGTCAGCATGAAAGGCGAATTGCCTTCATTGCGCAATACGTTGCTGCATACCGAAAAACGATTGAGTGCCGTTTCTCTACACGGCTGGGTTTGGCCCCACTCTTTTTCGTAAAATGCTTTGAACTGATTTTGAAGGTCTGAAAAACTTCTGCTTTTCATTTCGCTCGTATCGGGTATAGATAAATTTGCGGCTATAGCCATATTTACACCTAAAAGCGCAACAATACCTATGAGCATTTTTACAAAAAACTTCGATGACACTATTATTCTCCGCTACGGATAATTAATAAAAAACGGGAGCAGTTTACCATGCTCCCGTTTCTTGTGACGATTAATACGTATATTACGTTAGCTAAAGTAAACCTCTAGATCGTCAGAACCACCGATATGTTTACCACCGATAAAGACCTGCGGCACAGTTTCACGACCGCTAATCGCCGTTAAGCTGGTTAGTGATGCATCTTTGCCCAACACGATTTCTTCGTACTCGTAGCCTTTTTCATCAAGCAGTTTTTTCGCTTTAGCACAGAAAGGACAACCCGGCTTTGTGATAATAGAAACAGGTGCGTTAGTTTGCTCCTCTGGCGCAATGTAAGCCAGCATGGTATCTGCATCCGACACCTCAAACGGGTCGCCAGCTACATCAGGTTCAATAAACATTTTGTCTACCACGCCATCTTTCACTAGCATCGAGTAACGCCAACTTCTTTTGCCGAAACCCAAATCCGCTTTATCGACTAGCATACCCATGCCATCGGTAAATTCTCCGTTACCGTCGGGAATAACGGTTATGTTAGCGGCTTCTTGATCTGCGGCCCATGCATTCATAACGAAAGTATCGTTTACCGATACACAAACAATCTCATCAATGCCGTGTTTCGCAAACTTTTTCGCTAAAGCGTTATAGCGAGGCAAGTGGGTAGAAGAACAGGTTGGTGTAAAAGCACCTGGAAGTGAGAAGACCACAACATTTTTGCCAGAAAATAATTCATCTGTCGTTTTCGTTACCCACGTCTCACCTTCTCTGCACGGAAATGAAACGCTAGGTACTTTTTGGCCTTCTTTGGAAGTGAAGCGACTTTCTGACATAACAACCTCTTATCGGTAATCTCAATTATAAAGTAAGAAGACTAGAATGAGTTTTTGCACAAATCAATAGGTATTGTCTTACATTCGTTAATATCGATTTTGATGCTGAACCTAGCTGATAGCCTGCCTATGCTTTGAGTGGAGGTTAGGTACGGTCGTGACACCATTCACGACCCACCGTAACGCTCAGTATTTTAACATAAGCGATATTCGAGGGTTATCACCATGATTATTTTGGTTGGTGGAGAAAAAGGCGGTAGCGGAAAGAGCTGCCTGGCACAAAACATTGCAGTGTATCTTCGCACTGAAAAAGGTGCCAAGGTGTTAATGGTCGACTGTGACCCGCAGCGAACAACCTCAGACTGGATCCAAGAGCGTAAAGCTAACCCTCGTCTCGCTGAAATTAACTGTGTTCAGTTATACGGTAAAATACGTAACGAATTACTTAGCCTGCGTCAGTATTACGATTACGTTGTAATAGACTGTGGTGGACAAGATAACCTAGCGCTTCGCTCGTCAATGGCGGTTGCTGACCATATACTGATTCCACTTAGACCCAAACGTCGCGATCTCAAAACGGTACCTCACATGGAAGATATTTTATCTACCTGTAAAATGGTTAACCCGAAAATGAACGCCGCGTTCGTTATCACACAGTGCCCTTCTCTACCTAGCCTGGCAAACCGTATTCTAGAGGCAAAAGAAGTGTGTCGCTCATTTGGTATTCCCGTCCTAAACTCTGTTACTTTTAGTAGAAACATGTATGACGATTCAGAAGAGTCAGGGCAGTCAGTTATTGAGAGTGAACCAGAAGGTAAAGCGGCCACAGAAATAAGAACCTTGTTTGAAGAGCTACTAGCTGGCAAAGTGGAGGATGCTTATGAGTTTACTCAACCTCAAAAAGTCGAAGCCGTTAGCTAAGCCCAATCTACGAACTGTAGAAGATTTTATCGACGATGCGCTGCTTTATGCCCAAGGTAAAGTGGATAAAAAGCAACCATCGGCGGCAAAAAACGATTTAAAAGACGTTCGTACAGACCGCGTCGTGCCGATAAGAAAGCCTGCAAAATCAGAAGGTATGCGACATGCTACCTTTACGTTAACACCGCAATGTATTGAAAAACTTGCAAACATTGCCCAAAAGACAGGTAAAGCCAAGTCTGCACTGATTCGAGAGTGGATTGAAAATAACAGCACAAATTAGACTAAAGTATAAATCCAAATACGTATTTCATTCGTTTTATCCTTCACAATAATAATGTTGCCTTGGCGTTAGCCTACTGGGATACTCACCGACAGCATGTTCTGACAGCGTATAGGAGATACAATCGAATGGGCCGTGAAGGATTTAGCACAGTGCGCGTGCTGGTGTGTGCCCTGCTAATTGCTGTGCATG
Organism: Alteromonas sp. DY56-G5; assembly: GCF_041414725.1. Classification (NCBI taxonomy): domain Bacteria; kingdom Pseudomonadati; phylum Pseudomonadota; class Gammaproteobacteria; order Alteromonadales; family Alteromonadaceae; genus Alteromonas; species Alteromonas sp. DY56-G5. Next base: position 77,299 of record NZ_JANHZQ010000013.1, read on the forward strand.
GCGCACAGGTAAAAATGGTAGAAGCGTTCGAGCTTTTCAATACCGAGATTGCTGATGTCGAGAACCTTTTAAATGCCAAGCAATATGCTGACGCCGATAGCAAGGCACTGTTGCTTTTAGAGCAAGCGCTACAACAGCAACAAATGTCTGCTGATACATTTTCTGCCCTCGGACTCTTACTTCAAAACGCATCGCGTTTTGAGGTGTCAAAAGCCATTTTTAATGCCGCCTTAGAGCGCTACACCACAGATGGTGAATTAAACAAAATGGCGTCAACGCTATTACAACTAGCCACCTCAGAAAGACACCTCTCAAATTATTCCATTGCACTGACTTATGTGCGTCGCGCTATGTCTATTGCTCAAATTGAGCGTAATGAATTACTTAAGGCTAAATTGAACCTTGAGCTAGGCATAATTCAACAAGAACAAGGCGAAATTGAAACCGCTTTGGAGCCGTTAAAGCAAGCGCTACGTTATTTTCGTGAAAATAACATGGCCAGTGAAATGAGTGTTACGTTGCTGCGCATCGGTGAGATATACAGTTTGCTCAACCAAGCTACGTTGGCTCATACCTACTACCAAGACGCTTTCGACAGTATCGAGGAAACACAGGAGACCCGATTACTTGGTGTGATCAAAACTCGTATTGGTGCCCTGTCTCTCAAAACAGGCTCTGTAGACCAAGCGATAAGAGCAATTAACGAAGGTCTTGAACTCCTGCTATCCACCTCTGATGTAGGGGCCATAGCCGAAGCAAAAATGCTATTGGGAAGAGCATTGGTTGAAAACGGCGATACGGCTAAAGGGCGAGAGTTATTGCAAGAAGCCATGCAATTTGCCGATTCATCGGGTCAGGCAAAATTAGTCAAAGAAGGCAGACTCGCTTTAGCGCAAGCCTATATGAAAGAGCAGAGTTTCGAATTAGCCTTAGAAGAGGCCCGCACGGGTACCATTGACGCGAGAAAAAATAGAGACCTTAGAGGACAGCTTAGTTTTCTGTCGTTACAGCTAAGCGCCTTTGTATCACTAGGCGAATTCAAAAAAGCCCTAGATATTCAATCTGTTATGCAGCAGCTGCGTGAAGTACTACTTGATTCAGAAAACAAGTCTGCCATTGAAGGCCTGCAGGCTGAGATTGAGCTTGTGAGGCAATCTAGGACGTTGGAGAAACTGGAAGAATCCAAGCAGCTGGCGTTAGCGCAAGCTGAGCGAGAAAACCTGCAGACGACTCTTTTTTGGAGCATATCATTAGCAGCGTTACTCTTGACGTTTTTAGTGTGGAGCCGCTACAAACAACGTCAGCAAACGATTATTTTGCGCCGAGAAGTACGCCAGCAAACACTCAATCTTCAAGAAAAAAATCAAGAACTGGAAAGAGCCTATAAAACGCTAGAAGAGGTAAGCCTGCGCGATCCGTTAACGGGTTTGTACAATAGGCACTACCTCGAATCGCAGCTTCCCGGTGAAATAAGGCGCAGCCAGTTCTCGGCAAAACAAAGCCCCAGTACAGGAAAGACGAAACAAGACTTACTTTGCTTACTTATTGATATCGACCACTTCAAGCGCATCAACGACGACTATGGGCATATTGCCGGCGATAAAGTGCTATCAGCGTTTGCCAATGTCCTCAAAGAGGTGTTCAGACAAACGGATTTAATCATTCGATGGGGAGGCGAGGAGTTTCTTGTGGTTTGTCGCCAATCCACTCGTGAAGAGCTCCCTGAGGTTGCCGAGCGCTGCCGAGAAATGGTCGCAAGCACCCCTTTTGATATCGGCTTAGAAAAACCAATCAATATTACTTGTAGCATTGGCTTTTCGCTGCTTCCTCCAGATAGAGAGAAAGACTTTGATACCGCGTGGAAACGTACATTCGCTGTTATCGATTACGCGCTGTATGCCACTAAGTTATCAGGGAGAAATGGATGGGTTGGCGTAATCGAAACGCTTAAAACTCAAAGGGAATACCCCACTCCACTAGATACGAAGTTTAATTTTCCTGGTTCGAGAATTGCCACATCGTTCAACAACGTGGCAAGTATCAAATGGCCGGAGACCCTCGAGAAATAGCAGTAGAGGAATAGAGATATGTACAGAGGAAGCTGCAGCTGCCAAGCAATTCAATATGAAATTGATCATATCGGAGAGCTTGACGCCGATGACGAAACGCTAAGCCATTCAGATACCAGTGAACTGCGCGTTACAATTGAAAAAGAGCAGCTAGTTATTGACTGTGCACCGTCAGCGCTAGCGGAACTACACGAGGCTAATGACGAAACCCACCACGTGTGTAATATCTGTGGAAGCGTCATTTTCGTTGAGCGAGGTTGCAATAAAGTGTCGGTTGACGTGACCTACAGCGGCCACGACGTGTTAGCAGAGTCTCACCGCCAATTTGTGTTCTAAGTGAGTTGAAGGCAGTAAAGGTCGTCGAGAACACTTGTCGATGAGTTAAAGCAGGGTGAGAGGTGCGCCTCCCACCTGTATCGCATTAACGCCCTTGCTAATCGCTGTTTTTAATATCTTCCATATGATATTTGTCGATAAGCGAATACAGCGTTGGACGGGTCACCCCCAACAATTCTGCCGTCTTTGACATGTTTTTATCTGCTTTTTGATAAGCTCTTCGAATAGCGCGACTTTCAGCAATTTCACGTACTTCCCGCAGATTTAACGTCTCGGGCTCATCAACATCATCTACCGGCATTAAACCTAAATCATCAGGTTGTATTACTGTACCTTCCGCCATAATAACGGCTGACTTCAGTTTATTCTGCATTTCCCGGATGTTGCCGGGCCACTTGTGTGCAAGCATGGCGTTAACTGCAGATTCCGAAAAGCTCTTCGCTTTTGCTTTGAATTCTTCGCGATAGATATTTAAGAATGTACGTGCCAGTAAAATAATGTCTTGGTCTCGGTCACGTAAAGGCGGGATCATGATTGGCATTTCTCCCACTCGGTAATACAAATCTTCCCTAAAAGTTTCCTGTGCCACCATCGCTTGTAAATCGCGGTGTGTTGCACAAATAACGCGGATGTCTACGGGAATTTCATTGCGCCCACCAACGCGCTCTATCACCCGTTCTTGTAAAAAGCGAAGCATCTTTGCCTGCAGACCAATGGGCATATCACCAATTTCATCTAAAAACAGTGTGCCGCCTTGTGCTGTTTCTATCTTGCCGACGGTGGTTTTGTTCGCGCCAGTAAACGCCCCTTTTTCATAACCGAACAACTCGCTTTCCAGTAAGTTCTCTGGAATAGACGCACAGTTAATAGCAACAAAAGGTTTGTCTTTTCTAGGGCTGTGTTCATGAATACTGCGCGCGAAAACTTCTTTACCTGTGCCACTTTCACCAAGTAACAGAGTGCTTATGTCGGTATTAGCAATTTTCTCAGCGCGACGTACCACTTTTTGAATAGCTTCGCTGTTACCCACTATTCTGGACATGCCAGAACGGGTGCGGGCAAGAATGCTATTCTCATGCTCTAACTTAGACAGGTTAAGCGCACGGTGCACCAATAATTTGATGGTATCTGAATCGATAGGCTTCTGATAAAAATCGTATGCCCCAAAATCGATTGCTTTTAATGCGTGTTGTTTATCGTTATTACCTGTAACAACGATAACTTTGGTTCTAGGCGCTAGCGCAATGATGTCGTGAAGAATACGCAAACCTTCCGACGCATTCGCTGGATCTGGCGGAAGCCCTAAATCTAGGGTAACAACCTTAGGTTCAAAACGACGGAGCTGGGCTATGGCAGATGTGTGATCGTCCGCAAAAACAACGTTGTAATCGGTAAGGCTCCATTTAAGTTGCTTTTGGATACCTAAATCATCATCTACTACCAAAATGGTATCGGTCATTTCATCATCCTATTATTCTACTTCATCCATCGAAAGGGAGTGGATTTGATAATATCCACTTTTTAGTTATACACCCTATCCTATCGGAAAATACAGCGTAAAACAGCTACCGCGTCCAGGTTCACTTTGAACAGTTAGTTTGCCACCGATAGACTCGATATATGTTTTTGCATCATATGCACCAATACCCATACCAGCATTCCCTTTCGTGGTATCAAATGGCTTGAATAGTCGCTCTTCAATAAACGCTTTATCCATACCTGACCCTGTATCTTCTATCAAAACTAGCTGCGTTTTGTTGTCAGAATTTCCAGTAATCACCACGTCGACTTCTCCGTCATCTGCGGTTGCCTGCTGAGCATTGCTGATTAAGTGATAAAGAACATTGGCTACCTTTTCCCGGTCAACGTTGACGGCGGTTTCTTTCAACACATGCACAGTCGGAAGTGGATTTAACCCCGAACAGCGATTGTTTACCACATCCTTAGCAAGCTCTGATAATAAAAACTCCGAGTTAACGCCTTCCTCAACCGCTTTTTTGTCTGTGAGTTGTTTAAGCATCTTTTCCATTCTCGCCTTAGTATGTTCTAAGGTTTCAAATGTGTCTTCAATAAACTCTGGGTTGTGTTTATGTTGCTGGGCATTGGCTAGGATTAAATCGACTTGGGCGAGCACGTTTTTTAAATCGTGTAGGACAAAGGCGGACATTCGGTTGAACGCTGCAAATTGAGCATTTTCAGCAACCACCTGCGCAGCCTCGTGGTGCTGCATGTAAGTGCCTACCTGCTCGGACACAGCGGTTAGGTAGTCTTTTACTTCCCAGTTGAGACTGATTTTTTCGTTATCACCTGACGCAAGAACAGCAAATCCCCATGGTTTTCCATCTTTTAAGAAAGGTACAAAAAGTTGATACCCCCACTTTTTGAGTGTGTCACGGTCTAACTTAAGCCCTTCGTAATCAAAGGGCTTAACCAAATATGCGTCTGTATCTATGATCCAACCGTTTTTATCACTGTAGGCTGCTAAGGTTTCTAAGATTTTACGGGTAGTGCTGCTTTCTTGTGAACTAGATGCCAGCTTATCGGTATCGGTATCGGTATCGGTATCGGTAGACACAGTATTGACGATAGGCGATGCCTCAGCTACACATTCAAACCCATTCTGCGTCACTTTAAACAGCAAACCAGATTCATACTGAATGGCATTGAGCATCCCCGTCAGGCCAGCATGATAAACTTCAGATGACGTATCGCCAGCACGGGTGAGCCATTGGGTTAATTTTACCCATTCAACGCGATAGTCAAACTGGTTTGCAAAGAAGTGTTTTGTGATGAAAACTTTTATCTTTGTGCGAAAGCCATTCGACAAAAATACCGTTGCCAGCAATGCGAATGACATGACAACCAGTATAATTTGAACCGTAGGCCCCCAGTTTCCGCCCATATAGTTGATGGCGTAGCCAACCACAGCCATCACAAAAAGATAACCGCCCGCCACTAACAATAGAGAACTGTGTAATACCACGTCTCGCGATATAAATATATCAATGCCCCAATGATGTATTCGTCGAATTGAAATAACGAGTAACGGCATTAACAAAAAGTAGATATAACCACGCGCCGCTATATAGCCAATTTCTACTTGGTTAACCATGGTAGCGTTTGCGTAGGTCACGAACTCAAACAGGTTGGTTGCACCCAGGTAAATAATAATAGGTTTAAACGCCCACTGTTCTCTCCCTGCTTGTCGATAGACGACTTCTAGAAGCACCAAGACTTCCAAGGAAAGTACGATAAGAATGAGAAAACTCCACGCTGGATTCACCACCAACAAATAAGGAGCAAGTAATGCGACTAACGCAGGGGCGATAATAATTAAGGTAACGGGGCGTTTTAAAACGTCGAAGATATTGTTGAAACTGGTCTGTATACAGCCAGCTAAGAAGAGAAGCCACGCAAGTTGTTTAAGAACATCTGCACTGAGTAACCAGCTTAGCGAGACAGCCCCAAACAGTGAAGTAATTAACGTAGTAGACCACAAAAATGTGGCCGCCGTTGCCAGTACCAGTAAGTGTTTAGCTACGCCGGGTTTGCGTACCGTTAACAGCAATAATAATAGGGCTAAGTGCGCCAGACTATTTAACCCATAGCCTACATCTGAAATCATCCTTTTTATCTCACCCTTATTATCTTTTTTTAGGAGATGTAATGCAGGAACACATCGATGCACCGTCCCTGCTCTAACGACACTGTGTATCAGTTAGCGACTTCTGTTGTTCTTACTCGCGATAGCACCACGCTAAACGTTACTCACGCCAAGCCGTGTTCAACCAACATTATGGGTGCTTAATATCAACCGCATGCGCAGGCATCGCCTGCGCTTAGTTAAGCTACCTTTTACGGATTACTAATGAGCCAATTGAGTACCCTGCACCAAAAGAGCAAAGCACACCCACGTCACCAGCAACCAGGTCTTCATGGTTCAATCCAAAGGCAATCACAGAACCGGCTGAGGCTGTGTTGGCAAACTCGTCTAGTACAATTGGGGCTTCTGTACGGTCTGCATCCCGTCCTAGTAGGCGTTTACAAATCAGCGTATTCATATTGATATTAGCTTGATGTAGCCACCAACGCTTAACGCCCTCTGGCGTAATGTCGTGACTAGCCAAATGCGCTTCAATATGCGCTGCAGCCAACGGGCACACTTCTTTGAACACTTTGCGTCCGGCCTGGTGGAAAAGCTTGTCTGGCCCATACGGGTCAACATCTTCGGCGCGTGTCATATAGCCAAAGTTCGAGCGAATATTATTTGAAAACTTCGTTAAAGCTTTGGTGCTTAGAACGTCGTACACGTGCTCGCTTTTAGCTGTTTCAGCGAGCTCTAGCACCGTTGCTGTTGCTACATCACCGAAAATAAAGTGACTGTCGCGGTCAGCATAGTTAATTTGAGGCGACACTAACTCTGGGTTAATAACCAATACGCGGGTCGCATTTTTCGCACAAAGCATTTCATAGGCACGGTGCATACCAAACGTTGCCGCCGAGCAAGCAACTAGCATATCAAAGCCAAAGCCTTCGATATTAAGTGCTTCCTGTACTTCAATTGCAATCGCAGGGTAAGCGCGCTGCGTGTAAGCACACGACACAATTACAGCATCAATGTCATCGGCAGTTACATTGGCAGATGCCATTGCTAACTTAGCCGCTTCGACGGCAATTTCTGCTTGGTGAGAAAGCTCGTCGTCTGCCCTTGGGGCAATCTTTGGCTTCATTCGAGTGATGTCTAAGGCACCCTCTTTCTGGTAAATGTAGCGACTCTTAATTCCCGATGCTTTTTCGATGAATTCTGCGCTTGAGTAAGGCATCGCAGCAACCTCACCTGCTTCGATTTGCGCTTTATTTTCTTCGTTAAACGCATCAACGTAAGCATTGTAACTATCTACAAGCTCTTCGTTAGTTATACTGTCTTTAGGGTGCCATACACCCACACCGCTAATCACAACTTGCTGAGACATAGGCATTCTCTATTTTTTATTAACACTACCGGTAGTATTAAGCATTGCGTTTCTTTGTGTCCTAAACGCATTAATACCAGTGCAATTGAGCCTTGCCGTATTCATATTCAAAAATACGACTGCGTTTTATGGGTTATAGCTTACCTCAATCCTCTAACGGTGTAACCATGGTGAACGCAAGGAAAGCTCTATTCCTCTGTTTAATTAATATAAAAATGGGATGCGATGGAACGTACTAGACAGCTAGAAATAAAAAACCCCGCTTCAAAGCGGGGTTTTAATATATTTAATGCAGAAACTTAGAGCTGGTTAATTTGCCACACCGTTACTGTACCGCTAACTTCGTTGCCTACAACAAGCAGAGGCACACCACTTGGGCTGTCTTCAGCGCTAACAAATACCAGGCTTTCCGGCGCTAGGTCACCTATAACGTCACTATTAGCTAGGCCTTCGGTAAGGTCACGGTTAATCACATATTCAGCAAATTGAACGTCGTAAGGGTTTGTTACGTCGTATACGAAAATGCCGCCCATGCGCTCTGTACCGATAAACGCGTAAGTGCGATCGCCAACTTGCCCCACAGTTAACGCTTCTGGCTCTGGCCCTTTATTCTCAGAGCGTGAGTCACCTGCGTTTTCATCGTCGCCGTTATTAAACTGCGCACCGTGAACTGAAGCAGTAATACGCTCAAAATCATCACCTGAATCGTATACGACTAAGCCGTTTTGATCCCAGATAGTGAACGAGCGAGCACCGTAGGTATAAGCTGCATCGTATTCGCCGTCTCCATCCGCATCGCCCATAGCTGAGGTCACACGAAGATTATCAGCTTCACCCGTTGCCTGTAGCATAGCTAGCTCAGAGTTTGCCGCAGCAGTAAGGTCTTCAACTTTAACTTCGTCGGTATAAACTAAGCAGCCCTCGTCTGCATCAAATGAGATGCCACCAGCGGCGGTACATGCAGCCTCATCAGCGGCTTCAAAGAAGTACTCGCGCGCGTCACCTTCGTTAGCTGTCACAATGAAAGTGGCACCTTTCCAAGTAAAGCTAGCAAGAGTATCTGGCTGATAAACACCATAAATACCCGTGTATTGTCCAAAACTTACGGCGTCGTTTTCTTGAATATCAATATTAAGTCCAGCCCAAGATTTGGTGCCTAGGCCAACCACATCTACCGTAAGCTCTTCCAAATCAATAATCGCTAGACCGTTGTTTTCTTGAAGACTTACATAAGCAACGTCATTAGTCGCCGTGATGTACTCGGGCTCAAGGTCCTTCGCTACCGTCGAAGTGATAGCCGTGCCATTGATGGTGCGCCCTGCGGGGTTAGGAAACATCATTCCCTGCGCCATCAAATCTGCTTCGGTACCGTTTAGAGCAGTAAAGCCAACGGTAGTCCCTGTTTCTTCAGGTTCACCGCTTGCAAGAATATTAATAACAGTAACAGAACCTTCAGGGTCAATTGTGTAATCGTCAGAAGGCTCACCTTCATTCGCCACCAACACCTTGCCGCCGTCTGGCGTAAAGGTAACCATATCAGGCAGTGCCCCAACTTCGACAGAGTCTAAAAAGGCAGGAGCAGAACTGTCTAAGCCGTTATAAAACAACACATAACCATTGTCAGTTTTTACGTCTGCTGGAACTGCAACAGCCATAAGGTCACCGCTTACTGCGATGCTTGTTACGCTGCCCAAGGTCACACCGTTGATATCGGCAGGCAGTGCGATAGTGGTTTGAGTAAGCGTTGTGTTGTTGATTGGATCCGCCATGGTGGCCGTTGATACACTTGACGCATCGATGACTGCGATAGTGTTATTGGCACTATTCGTTGCGTAAATAGTATTGGTTTCAGCGTGATACTGAACAATTTCTGCAGCCGTTTGATTACCTAGAAATGCACGGCCAACAATGTCCATCGCGATACCAATTGATGCATCCGTTCCATCGCTACCGTCTGTTCCAGGATCACCTTGCTCTCCCTGAGGCCCTTGTGCTCCTGTCTCTCCTTGCGCACCGTCGTCACCATCAAGGCCACATCCCGTGAGCGCTGCTGAAACTAAAAATGCGAGTAACCCATATTTAAACTTATTACGCACTGCCATTTGATTTCCTTTTTATTTGTATTTTTATCGTACGTTATGAGGTTCGAGAAATGCGATATTTCTTTACCCAGTACACCAGAAAATTTATCTAACTTCTATGTATAAATTAGAAACAGTTTATGACACAAATATTAAATAGGCAAAAGCGGGTAATTTTTCTATAACAAGAGCAGACATTTACGCTTCACTGACCACAATTGTAAGAATATATTTCAAGATTCTGATCCACATATTTGCCCAGGTGGCTAAAACAAAAGCCATGACACATGCTATCTATTTCAAAGGTATAGTTTTATTTATAAGCACTATCTGATACTAATATTGGAATTAAGATGTATAAACTGGATGGCAATGTGTTTTGTCGCGTGACGAGTGAGCAAAACGAAATATTCAGCTATTAAAAAGGATTAACCATGAAATTGAAATTCACCGCTTCGGCAGTCATTGCGGCAGCGCTTACCTTAACAGCCTGCGCAACATCGCCTACAGGAAGAAACCAAGTGTTGCTCTATTCTGAAACTCAATTGGCGCAAATGGGTGATCAAGCTTTCACTGGTATGAAAGAAGAGTTAAAGATTTCAAATAAAGCCGTTCAAAATACTTATGTAGAATGTGTAGCCAACGCCATTACTGCTCAAGTGCCTGCCAGTGTTTTCGATGGTCAATGGGAAGTTGTAGTTTTCGACGATGAACAGGTTAACGCTTTTGCGCTACCAGGCGGAAAGATCGGTGTATATACGGGACTACTAAACGTAGCAGAAAATCAGCATCAGCTTGCTGCTGTAATTGGCCACGAAGTGGGTCACGTTATCGCAGAGCACGGTAATGAGCGCATGTCTCAGTCTACCTTGATAAATATGGGGAGTCAGGCAGTGGGTCAAGTGCTCGCCGCGAATGAGGTTCCCCAGTCGGGCCCAATCATGGCCGCCATAGGCTTAGGTGTTCAGGTAGGTGTTCAACTTCCGTTTAGCCGAACCCATGAATCAGAAGCCGATGTTATTGGCCTACAGCTTATGGCGAAGTCGGGGTTCGATCCTAGACAGTCTGTGAACCTGTGGCAAAATATGGACGCGGCAAGTGGAGGCAATCGCCCTATGGAGCTGTTATCTACTCACCCCGCACCTCAGACAAGAATTGAGAATTTACAAGCGAATATGCCTGATGCGTACGCAGACTATCAAGCGACCGCGTATCGTCCAAACTGTCGCTAAAAGCATAGAAGTGTGACCTTGTGCGCACACCCCTTTCTAAGCCAAAAAAAACGCTGCGAAATGCAGCGTTTTTTTGTTTTTGCATCAACGAAATTATTCGCTGTCCGCTTTGTGTAGGTGTACATCCATTTGAGGGAATGGAATCGAAATACCTTCTTCATCAAAACGCAATTTAACGTTTTCAGTGAAGTCGAATTTAACCCCCCAGAAATCAGCAGAATTAACCCATGGACGAACCACGAAATTTACGCTGCTATCAGCAAGTTCAGACACTGCAATTTTTGGCGCAGGCTCTGCAAGAATACGCTCATCAGCGGCAACCATTTCTTCAAGGATTCTTTTCGCTTTAAGAAGGTCGGCGTCGTAACCAATACCAACAACCATGTCTACACGGCGTGTGTCTCTAGCAGAATAGTTAGTGATGTTGCCACCATAAATATTGCCGTTAGGAACAATAATTTCCTTGTTGTCTGGTGTATTCATCGTAGTAGTGAAGATGCCGATTTTAACGATAGAACCAGCAGTACCCGCTGCTTCAACAAAATCGCCAGCTTTAAATGGTTTAAATACTAATAGCATGACACCTGCAGCAAAGTTCTTAAGTGAATCTTGCAGTGACAGACCAATAGCTAAACCAGCAGCACCTAAAATAGCAACAAGCGATGTAGTATCTACACCTAGTTGATCAAGCGAAGCGACAATAACAAATAGCATTAAAATGGCGCTTAAGATGGCTTCTAGGAAGTCTACTAGCATACTGTCGTACTTAGACTTGGCCATTAGACGTCTAAATACAGATAAAATAGCTCCAACTACGATCCTACCAATTACATAAATCGCAATCGCCATCAAAATGTTAATACCCCATGGGATGGCGTAGTCGTTTATATACCTTTCAACATCGCTTGCAGAAAAAAGCGAGAGTTTTTCTTCCATAATATGGTCCTTGTCATGGTTAGTTGTGATTTGCTCAAATACGGTAGCAGCAATTTGAAATAAGACCAATACAATACAGGCTCAAACACACTAAATTTGCTCTAAAGTCTAATCTACATAGGTGATTGAAAGAGTTAGTATTATTCTAAAGTAGCGAAACATCAGTTCGATTTCTTTCACCACTTAGACTAAAGATTGATCATTTTTTTTCATTTGTCACACGCTTGTCACTCAACAAACGCATTATTTTTTCATTGAAGCTTGTGTGCACGTCGTGTTCTTTTCCATTTTATGGAAGTTACCGAGTTTTAAGGCATTTTTTTTGATGATTTTTTAGCCACAAAGTTTTAGACTAAAGCCTCATGAAAGTTGACTGTTCAGTACACCCTGCCAGTGTGTGTTGAACATTTTCATGAAGGAGCTTTAGCAAACTATGTCACGTAAAGGATTAACGCATGTTGCTTCTCATAACCCTCTTTTCGGTTGTTCTGTGTCTATTTTTATATTCACTTCGCACCGACAAAGGAAAACATACTAAGTATGCAAGAGCGGACTACCGCCCAGCACCTCAATCGAAGCCTTCATCCACTGTGTTGAAATCAACTTCGAGAAACTCTTCGCCAACAGCGGCGTAGAAAACGAGTCATGTGATTCTTAAATAGGCAGCATGCTGTCGTTTGTGTAAGTTTTTGCATTTTTACTTACGCGATGTCGTCGACAGCATTGCAACCTGTATCTACACACGTATTATACGCGTTAAAACTACACATCTAATTTGTTATGCGTATACCAAGAGTTTATTACCCCAATCCTATTCCGTTAGAACAAGAGTTTGAGTTAACCGAAGATGCTGGACATCACATCGCGACGGTATTGCGCATAAAGCCCAATCGACCAATCGTGCTCTTCAATGGCGACGGCAATGAATACAGTGCACAAATCATTAGCGTGCAGCGAAAAAAAGTAACCGTAGAAGCTGATGCTTGTTTATCATTAGCAAAAGAATCCCCTCTCCATCTGCATTTGGGTCAAGGTGTCTCTAAGGGCGATAGGATGGATACCGTATTACAAAAAAGTGTAGAGCTAGGCGTGACAGAAATAACGCCGGTCATCACTGAACGTTGTACGGTAAAGCTCGACGAGTCTCGTTGGGAGAAAAAAATTCAGCAGTGGCAAAAGATTATTTTCGGCGCCTGCGAACAAAGTGGCCGCAACATCATTCCCGTACTTAATGCGCCGGTAAGTCTTAACCAATGGTTGTCTTCATCCACCAATACCACAAGATTAGTGCTTGCACCTGGTGCAGAGCAAAGCTTGGCAAGGCAACCTTATAATGCTCAGGGTTTTCGTTTGCTAATAGGGCCTGAAGGCGGTTTATCTGAGACGGAAATTCATCAAGCTAACGAAAATGGTTATCAGTCGGTAAGTTTGGGACCACGAATTTTACGTACTGAGACAGCGGCGATAACCAGCTTAAGTATTCTACAAGCTCAGCACGGCGATTTTTAAGTCCGTTGTTGAAGCCTAGCTTTAAACTCGTTGGGTGATAGTGCTATAACTTGAAGAATTCAGGTGTGCCCCCATATAGAGTTGAACCAGCAGGGCCATCCGAGCCAGTATCTATCAACATTCAAGGTGAGAACATTATGCAATATACCGTTGGCGTAATTATGGACCCCATCGCGAGCATTAAGCCACATAAAGACACAAGTTTTGCGATGATGCTTGAAGCCCAGCGCCGCGGTGCAAAGGTTGTTTATTTTGAATTAAAAGACCTGTACTTAGACAATGGTAAGCCTATGGGAATAGGTAAAACCGTATCGGTAAAAGACCAAGCGACGGACTTCTACACCATTGAAGACGAATCTACTCTGCATTTAGGTGATATTGATGTATTACTTATGCGTAAAGATCCTCCGTTTGACAGCGAGTTTTTGTATGCAACTCAGGTATTGTCGCTAGCCCAGGACGCAGGGGCACTCGTTGTGAATAACCCTCAGGCACTACGTGACTACAATGAGAAATTATTTACCTCGTATTTCCCAGAGCATATCCCCAACACTTTGGTGACAAATAACCAAGCATTAATTCGTGAGTTTCACGCTAAACATCAAGACATTATCTGCAAACCCTTAGACGGTATGGGTGGCGCGTCTATCTTTAGAGTGAAGCCTGATGGCAATAACTTAGGCGTAATTATTGAAACCCTAACCAAGTTAGGGTCGCGTTACATGATGGTACAAGAGTACCTGCCAGAAATTAAAGATGGCGATAAACGTGTGTTAATTGTGGATGGCGAAGTGATGCCGTACTGCTTAGCGCGACTCCCTACCAAAGGGGAAACCAGAGGTAACCTAGCCGCTGGCGGCACAGGACGTCCGCAGCCAATATCGGATTCTGATCGCGCCCTAGCCGAAGCCATTGCGCCTAAGCTCAAAGAAAATAATATTTTATTTGTTGGGCTTGATGTTATTGGAAGTAAAATTACTGAAATAAACATTACCAGCCCAACCTGCGTAAGAGAAATAGAAGCAGCATACGATATCAATATTATGGGTGCGCTTTTCGACGCCATTGAAAAACGTTTAGCCAAGAAATAACGCAAGCTTGGCACATGCGTGTTGTTCAACCATACATGAGTGAATAGCGAGTCTTTGGCTATAAGCATTTAAAGACCGCCACAGAGCAAAAGATAGTAGATATAAGACAGAATATGACGGAATTAAAAAGCTTACAGAATCACTTTTTAGTCGCGATGCCTAGTTTGGACGACCCGTACTTTTCTCGCTCACTTATTTATGTTTGTGAACACAACGCTGAAGGGGCTATGGGTATTGTTGTCAACCAGCCTTCAACCATGAACGTTAAGCAGCTTCTTGAGCAAACAGACAAAGAGCTTACTGTGTCTGACGATAAAGCAGAACAAATCGTATTAGCGGGCGGTCCTGTAAGCCAAGAGCGAGGTTTTGTGCTTCACTCATCGCAAAAAAAATGGGCATCTAGCTTAGAACTTGCGCCGGGTATTATGGTTACTACGTCTAAAGATATACTGACCGCCATCGCAAACAATGAAGGCCCAGAAGATGTACTGATTGCTTTAGGGTATGCGGGTTGGACAGCCGGCCAACTTGAAAAAGAAATGCAGGAAAATGCATGGCTTACCATCGAAGCAGATGAAGAAATCCTGTTTAACACGCCAATGCACAAGAAGTGGCAAGCCACGGTAAATAAACTCGGTGTGGACGTATGGCAACTAGCACCGGGAGCAGGACATGCCTGATATTGGAAACCGTACTGTACTTGCGTTCGATTTTGGCACTAAAAGCATTGGTGTGGCGGTAGGTCAGGAAATTACTGGTACTGCCTCTCCTCTTGCCGCGCTTAAGGCAAGAGATGGCATTCCTGATTGGACGTTAATAGAAAAGCTTTATGAAGAATGGCAGCCGCATATTGTGGTAGTGGGTTTACCGCTTAATATGGATGGTACTGAGCAGGAAATGACACAGCGCGCTCGCAAATTTGCAAACCGACTACATGGGCGCTTTAAGGTGGCAGTGGAAACCTGTGATGAACGTCTAACCACGACTGATGCTAAAGCTATGTTGTTTGAGTTAGGTGGCTATAAAAAACTAACCAAAGATAAGGTAGATAGTGTGTCGGCCTGTGTAATTTTCACTAGCTGGAGCGAAAGTCAGTACGAATAACTATCCGTACGCTGCTTGCTGTGGCTATTTGTCTGCGCCACATTGCCAGCACACATCAAAGGCACTGCCGTTTTCTTCATCGCAATTACCACAAACCCAGTCTTGGTTGGGCACCACACTTTTGTTTGATTTCTGGGTAAAGGCTTCAATGACTTTCGACGCTCTTGCATACCAGCTATCGTCGACTAGCCAAACTTCTTGCTGAGCGTCCTGCCAAGGCAATTCACCTATTGCGCCACTGGCAAACTCATTTTTTACCATATAAGGAATAGAAAGCGCATCGAGTTCGCTGCGAACGGCTTGAACTTCAAAAGCATCTGGTGAAGTGAAGAGTTTTTTCAATGACAGTCCTGTTGTTTAAAAATTAGCGCCTATCCCGTTAAGCATATACACAAAAGCAGCCTATAGGCTGCTTTTGTGCTAGAAAAATGCATTGTTCTGATACTGTTTCATGCAAGAAGTGCTTTTCCAAATGCAACATATTCCAATGAACACATTCGGATGACATGTCATCATAAAGCGAAAGCAATTAGTCATCCATATCAATAGATACATTTGACAGTGTACCTAAGCTAGAACCGTCGCTGGTATCAAGCTTGATCATTAAGCGCAGGTCATTGGGCGAGTCGGCGTGGTGCAGCGCTTGGTCCATATCAATCTTACCCGCCTTATAAAGGTCGTAAAGCGCCATATCAAAGCTCTGCATGCCCTGCTCTTTACCTTTTTTCATTGCTTCTTTCAACGCGCCTATTTCATTACGCTGTATTAGGTCGCGTACTAGCGGCGAGTTTAGCAATATTTCTATTGCCGCAACCCTACCCTTGCCGTCTGGCGTTGGTACTAACTGCTGCGCCACGATGGCGCGAATATTCAAGCTTAAGTCAAAGCGCAACTTATCGTGCTGATCTTTCGGCGCTAAATGCATAATGCGCTCAATCGCTTGGTTTGCGTTGTTAGCGTGTAGCGTAGCCACACACAAATGCCCGGTATCAGCAAACGACATGGCATATTCCATGGTTTCCATTGAGCGAATTTCACCAATCAAAATGACGTCAGGCGCCTGACGTAGCGAACTTTTAAGGGCGTCGTCGAAAGACTGGGTATCTATGCCCACCTCGCGCTGGGTAATAACGCAGTTCTTATGCTCGTGAACAAACTCAATAGGGTCTTCAATAGTCAGTATATGCCCGTGCGAATTTTCATTTCTATGTCCAATAAGCGCAGCCAATGACGTGGATTTACCCGTACCCGTTCCACCTACAAATAGAACCAGACCGCGTTTCGCCATAATAATTTCTTTTAATACTCGCGGCAGGCCCAAATCATCAGCTTTTGGGATTTGAGTAACAATGCGGCGAATAACCATACCTGCTTGGTCACGCTGCCAAAATGCTGAGCAGCGGAAGCGACCTATGCCCTCTCGTACTATGGCGAAGTTACACTCTTTGGTGGTGTGAAACTCATTCTGCTGTTTTTCGGTCATGGCTTCGTGAACCAGCGCCAGCGATGCCTCTTCCGATGTTGCACTTTCCGTTACTGGTGTTAGTTTGCCGTTAATCTTGGCGCTTACGGGGAATCCCGCCGTTACGAATAAATCCGATGCGTTGGTATCGACCATTTTTTGTAGTAGTGAATCTAACATATTGGCCTCTAGAAACTGTTCATCGACTGTTTATCAACTGACTTTGCTGCGGCGTCTTGTTTGGTGATAACCCCCATCGCCACTAAGCGCTGAAGACACTGATCCATAGTTTGCATACCGTGAGCCTGGCCCGTTTGAATAACCGAGTACATTTGCGGCACTTTATCTTCTCGAATAAGGTTACGAATAGCGGGGATCCCCACCATGATTTCATGAGCCGCAACTCGGCCCCCGCCTACTTTCTTAAGCAGTGTCTGTGAAATAACCGCACGCAATGATTCCGACAACATAGAACGCACCATGGCTTTTTCTTCTGCCGGGAAAACATCGATAATACGGTCAATGGTTTTTGGTGCAGAGTTGGTGTGAAGAGTGCCGAATACTAAATGGCCGGTTTCGGCAGCTGAAATCGCAAGGCGTATGGTTTCTAGGTCGCGTAGCTCACCGACTAGAATTACGTCAGGGTCTTCACGAAGCGCCGAGCGCAGTGCGTTATTAAACGAGTGCGTATCGCGGTGTACTTCCCGCTGGTTTACTAAGCTAAGCTTGTTGTCGTGCACGAATTCGATAGGGTCTTCAATGGTAAGAATATGTTCACGCTTGTGGGTGTTGATATGGTCGACCATGGCCGCAAGCGTGGTACTTTTACCCGAGCCGGTAGCGCCTGTCACAAGTACAATGCCAGTAGGCTGATTTATAATTTCCTTGAAAATTTCGGGCGCGCCAAGGTCATCCAAGGTTAATACTTTACTGGGAATAGTACGTAATACTGCCGCTGCGCCTCGGTTTTGCACGAACGCGTTAACACGAAAGCGCGACAGGCCATTAACTTCAAAAGAAAAATCGGTTTCCAGGTTTTCTTCGTATTCTTTGCGCTGCATGTCATTCATAATCTCATAAACGAGACCATGTACTTGTTTGTGATCGAGGGCTGGCACGTTCAGCTTACGCATTTCGCCATCTACACGAATAATTGGTGGTAGGCCCGCTGATAAGTGTAAATCTGAGGCGTTATTCTTAACACTGAAAGCCAAAAGTTCGGTAATATCCACAACCACTTCTCCAAAACAAGGTGAATAATGCAAACAATAGCAGAAAGACTAGATTCCGCACGAAAAGGAATAGACCAAGCCGCTACCAGTGCACATCGTCCACCAAATTCCGTGAAATTGCTAGCGGTTAGCAAAACAAAACCCGTATCAGATATCATGGAAGCGTATGAAGCCGGACAACGTATGTTCGGCGAAAATTACGTGCAGGAAGGTGTTGAAAAGGTTCAAGAACTTTCTCACTTAAGCGATATAGAGTGGCACATGATTGGTCCAATCCAATCGAATAAAACCAAAGTGGTAGCCGAACACTTTGATTGGGTTCAGTCTGTAGATAGAGAAAAAATTGCTCGCCGCTTAAACGAGCAGCGCCCTGACTCTATGCCGCCGTTAAACGTGTGCATTCAGGTTAATATTGATGATGAAGAGAGTAAGTCTGGGGTAGCCCTAAGTGAATTAGATGCGCTAGTGGAGTTTGTTAACTCTCAGGAGCACCTGACTTTGCGTGGTTTAATGGCGATTCCTAAAGCTGATCCTAGTGAAGAACAGCAGCACGCCACACTGTCTAAGCTAAAAGAATTATTCGACCACTACCATACATCATTGAGCAATTTTGATACCCTATCCGTAGGAATGAGTAGTGATATGGCTGAAGCGATTCAAAACGGGTCGACTATGGTGCGAATCGGTACCGCTATTTTCGGTAAGCGAAACTAGCGCGCTAATCTGAATGATAGCGCTTCGCCTCGCTACACAGACTTAAACGCAACCAACAAATAGGATTTACATGCAACAGAAAAAATTAGCATTTATTGGCGCGGGTAACATGAGCCGCAGCATCATCAGTGGTCTTATCAAATCTGGGTACGCGAAAGAAAACATCCTTGCGGCAAACCCTTCCACACCAAAGTTAGACGGCCTGAAGGCCGAGTTTGGTATTCACACCACACAATCTAATGATGAAGCCTGCCAATTCGCTGATGCCATAGTCCTTGCGGTAAAACCACAAATAATGGGCGATATGTGCGGCGAGCTTCAGAAAAACAATGACCTTTCGGGCAAGTTGTTTATGAGCATTGCAGCTGGGCTGCCGGTAGCCAGATTGCAAGAAATGCTAGGTGGTGAATACCCTGTTGTTCGTATTATGCCAAACACCCCGAGCTTGTTAGGCAAGGGCATGTCTGGGATGTATGCCGACGACACGGTTTCTGAGTCAGACAGGCAATACGTTGACGATGTAATGAACAGCGTTGGCGAAACCGTTTGGGTAGATAAAGAAGAGGGTATTAACGGTGTTATCGCCGCAGCGGGCAGCAGCCCAGCTTATTTCTTCTTGTTCTTACAAAATATGCAGGAAGAAGCCATGAACATGGGCTTTGACAAAGCGCAATCTCGCTTAATGGTTCAACAAGCCATGTTAGGCGCAGCCGAAATGGTTTGTAACAACCCAGACCTTGAATTAAGCGAGCTTCGTGCCCAAGTTACGTCTAAGGGCGGCACTACCGCAGAAGCCGTTAACACTTTCATTAATGAAGGTTTAAAAGATATTGTCAGCAAGTCGATGCGCGCCGCCGTAGCACGTGCTGAAGAAATGGCAAAACAGCTATAACGTTTTAGGAAAAACACAACATGAACGCAACGGTATTTTTGGTTGATACCTTATTTAGCCTTTATTTGATGGTGGTTATTCTGCGCCTTTGGTTACAAATGGTTCAGGCAGATTTTTATAACCCACTCAGTCAATTTGTAGTAAAAGCAACCCACCCTATCGTGGGGCCGTTGCGCCGTATTATTCCGTCGATCGGCAGGTTCGACACCGCTACCTTTGTGTTAGCGGTAGCGGTATGCGCGCTTAAGCTGATAACCCTAGGGTTAATGTTTGGCGGTAGTCTAAACCCAGTCGGCATTGCGATTTTGTCAGTGGTTGGCGTGATAAAAGAAACCCTGTCATTAATGTTCTGGGTGCTGCTGCTACGCGCTATTTTAAGCTGGGTCTCACAAGGTCAGTCTCCGGTTGACTATGTACTGTATCAGCTAACCGAGCCGTTTTTAGCGCCAATACGTAAAGTCATCCCACCATTAGGCGGTTTGGACTTATCAGTGCTTATTGCCATCATCGCATTACAGTTTCTACAGCTTCTGATCCGAGACATTTTCCCTATGTAAACAATGTCTGTTAAAGACACGGTTAGTGAAAATATCGGTCATGCAGTTTGGGTCATAGAGCGAAACAAGCTGTAATGGGTAAGAATTAAAAACAAGATGAAGGCAGAGGTAGTTTCTATCATGGGTAGAATAAAACATATCAAAAAAGCTTACGTAGCACTTCTTGCGATGGCTATGTCATGCTTAAGCTTTTCCGCATTTGCCGAGCAAAAGCAAACGCTTGGTGAATGGGATGTTCACTATATGGTGGTGAGTACACCATTTCTGACACCTGAAGTAGCGGCTAGCTACGGCATTGTAAGAAGTAAGTTTAATGCGTTGGTTAACATTTCGGTGTTAAACAAAGTTTCCGGTGAAGCGCAACGGGCAGATGTTACAGGTACAGCTAAGAACCTGTTAGGCAACTCGCGTAAGCTGACTTTCAAGAAGGTGGAAGAAGGAGATGCTATCTATTACCTTGCCGTGCTGCCATTTCGCGACCAGGAAACCTTTAGGTTTGAGATTGACGTGCAAAAAGGTAGCAGCAAACAAACACTCAAGTTCCAGCAGAAAATGTACGTAGACGAGTAATTCATAGGGCGATTAGCGCTTTAATAATGCCCATGGCATTAGTAAGCGCTCACCCATAAAACATTTATGCTTTTGAGAAAAAGCCATGATTAACGAAGCGAGATATCTGTTAGCCCGGTATCTCGCTTTTTTATTATGTTAAAAATATGGGAACTGCACTTTACCAATCGAATGCGGTGGTAAATAATCAAAGCAACTGGTCGGGCAAGTTAGTGTGATCGGATTATGTGTAACCATTAGCACTTAAATCACGAAAGACAGTTGAGCACTGCGCCGCAGCAAAGAGCGACATGCACTAACTGCCTTCATAGCAAATAAAAAGAGAACAATTATGAATACGCCCTCGTCTCAGACCGTATCTCAGACAGCTACACCGCAGTCTGCTAACAATTCGGAACAACTCTCACCTTACTTCCCTAACCTGTTAGCTCCGTTAGATTTGGGCTTTACCAAACTTCGCAACCGCACCCTTATGGGTTCAATGCATTTAGGCCTGGAAGAAGAGAAAGGCGGTTTTGACAAACTTGCTGCGTTTTACGCTGAGCGAGCAAAAGGCGGTGCGGGGCTAATCGTAACAGGTGGTATTAGCCCGAACATTTCAGGTTGGGTAGCGCCCTTTGCTGGCAGAATGACCCGCTCTCGCCACGCGAAAAAACACCGTGTTATTACAGATGCTGTGCATAAAGAAGACGGCAAAATTTGCATGCAAATTTTGCATTCAGGCCGTTACGGTTATCATCCACTTGCTGTTTCGGCTTCACCGATGAAGTCCCCCATTACCCCTTTTAAGCCCCGCGAATTATCCTCTCGCGGCGTAAGAAGCACAATAAAAGACTACGTAAAATGCGCTAGCCTAGCTCAAAAGGCGGGCTATGACGGCGTAGAAATTATGGGTTCTGAAGGCTACCTCATAAATCAGTTTTTCTGTGAGCGCACCAACCACAGAAATGATGAATGGGGTGGCAGCTTAGAAAACCGCGCTCGCCTAGCGATTGAGATAGTAAAAGGTGTACGCGAGAAAGTGGGCACTAACTTCATCATTATTTATCGCCTGTCTATGCTGGACTTAGTCGAAGGCGGCGCTAGGTGGGAAGAAGTCGTATATTTAGCCAAAGAAATCGAAAAAGCAGGCGCTACCCTGATCAATACTGGCATTGGATGGCACGAAGCACGGGTACCCACTATTTCCACATCTGTGCCTCGAGCGGCGTTTACCTGGATAACCGAACGCATGAAAAAAGAGGTGTCTATCCCTCTTATTACCACTAACC
The DNA here is from genome assembly GCF_041414725.1 of Alteromonas sp. DY56-G5. Classification (NCBI taxonomy): domain Bacteria; kingdom Pseudomonadati; phylum Pseudomonadota; class Gammaproteobacteria; order Alteromonadales; family Alteromonadaceae; genus Alteromonas; species Alteromonas sp. DY56-G5. The sequence continues at coordinate 99,328 of NZ_JANHZQ010000013.1, forward strand.
GTATCAATACACCTGAAGTTGCAGAATCGGTACTCGCACAAGGCCATGCTGATATGGTATCGATGGCGCGACCTTTCTTGGCTGACGCTCACTTTGTAGCGAAGGCTATGCGCAATGAGTCTAAGCTAATCAACACGTGTATTGCCTGTAACCAGGCTTGCCTAGACCATGCATTCGAACAAAAGCGTGCAAGTTGCTTGGTAAACCCACAAGCGTGCTACGAGACCGAACTTTCCTTTACCCCTACTCAAAATAAGAAAAAACTAGCGGTAGTAGGTGCAGGGCCTGCGGGTTTGGCGTTTTCCATGTATGCCGCAGAGCGCGGTCACGAGGTACATCTATTTGATAAAGCCAGTGAAATTGGCGGTCAATTTAATTACGCCAAGCAAGTGCCGGGTAAAGAAGAGTTTTACGAAACCCTACGCTACTTTGACAATCAATTAGCTCGCCTGGGCGTTACGGTTCACCTTAACACCCAAGTAAACGTAGAGAGCCTTTCAAACAAGGGGTTTGATGAAGTGGTGCTAGCCACCGGTATTAATCCTCGTACGCTTACAATTGACGGGCACGACCACCCTAAAGTGATGAGTTATTTAGACGTATTGCGCGACCACAAGCCAGTAGGCAAGAAAGTGGCTATTGTTGGCGCCGGCGGCATTGGTTTTGATGTAGCAGAGTTCTTAGTTGAACACGAACATTTAGCCAAAGATAAAGAAAAATGGCTGGCGCATTGGGGTATAGATAAAGACTATGCGGCACCGGGTGCACTAAAGGAAAAAGCCATAGAGCCTTCAGATCACGAAGTGTATCTATTGCAACGTAAAACGTCTAAAGTGGGCAAAGGGCTAGGCAAAACAACGGGCTGGATCCACAGGCAATCATTGAAACACCACAATGTTCAAATGATAAATGGTGTGAGCTACAAGAAAGTAGACGATGAAGGCCTGCACGTGCTGATTAACGACACCCCCAAAGTATTGCCGGTCGATAACGTCATTGTATGTGCTGGTCAGGAGCCGTTTAAGCCTCTGCAACAACCTCTAGAAGAGGCAGGATTTACCGTGCACATTATCGGCGGTGCTGACGTAGCGGCTGAACTTGATGCTAAACGCGCTATTCGTCAGGGCGCTGAACTGGCAGCGCGAATTTAAAACTGATCGAACATGATAGCGTTGCCGTCCGGGTCTTTAACAATTAGATGCCCGGGGCCGCTATCGCCTTTCACAGGCACGTCTAAAGCGATGCCTTGTTCAACTAGATTTGCCTGAAGTGCCCTAACATCACTTGGGTTGAAGGTCATAATGTTATCTTCAAACATCCCTTCGAATAACCCAATCATGGTGGTGCCATTTTTCATCATTAACCATTTATCTTCCACCGAGCCGCATGAAGGCATGGCTTCAAAGCCCAAGGCCTCATAAAACGCTTTCGACTTTCTGATGTCTTTAACCGTTAAACTTAACGAAAATAGCCCTAACTCCACTTTATTCTCCCTTAAATTTCGTAACCATTGTTCACTTATACCAATTAATACTCTAGTGAAGCTTTTGAACAATATCACTGCCATTAGTCGCAAAAAGAAAAAAGCCAGTAATACTGAATATTACTGGCTTTACGTCAAATATCGGCGTCTTACTGCTCTTAACCTAACGCTGATTGCGCTGTAAAAAGTTTAAATAAAAATATTATTCCTTAACTTTTTTGACTAGCGATCCAGCGATCAATTTTCTGCTCAAGAATAGCAAGTGGAATGCCTCCCGTGTTTAACACTTGTGCGTGGAACTCACGGATATCGAAATCATCACCTAATGCCTTCTCCGCGCGCGCGCGCAATTCTTGAATTTTAAGCGCGCCCACTTTGTAAGATAGCGCTTGCGACGGGATCGCAATATAGCGCTCTACCTCGGCAACAACTTCTGTGCGGGTCATGCCTGAGTTATCAAGCATAAAGTCGATGGCTTGTTCGCGGGTCCAACCTTTCGCATGAATACCTGTGTCTACCACCAAACGCATGGCGCGCAACTGCTCATCTTGAAGCGTTCCATAACGATTCCATGGATCGTCAAAGAACCCCATTTCATACCCTAGCGTTTCAGAATACAGCGCCCAACCTTCACCGAAGGCTGGTAGGAAGCTAAAGCGCATGAATGAAGGTAGCGCTTCATTTTCTTGCGCTAGACTCACTTGGAAATGGTGACCTGGAGCGCCTTCGTGTAGATACAAGGTAACGTTGCCGGTGGTTAAGCGGCTAGGCAAATCGTAGGCATTAAAGTAGAAAGTACCTGGACGAGAGCCGTCTGGCGTGCCCGGCTGATATGATCCACCTGCACTGAATTGCTCGATAGCAGGGTCGTAGGGTTTGATTTCTAGCTCAGACTTCGGCAACAATGAAAAATACTGATCAATTTTCTCATCAACTTCACGGCCAATATCGTAATAGCTCTGTGTTAGCGCTTCACGGCTTTCAGGCTT
>NZ_JANHZQ010000014.1:0-99699 GCF_041414725.1 Alteromonas sp. DY56-G5
TGCGGATGTTGAACGAGTCAAAAATCTCTGTTGGAGAGAGTGGATAAAGTTGGTCAATTAATTAATGCAATTGGTATTAATCCCCGCTCACCCCAAGCAAAACCTCAAATTGGGGTCAGAGTACTTTATTGCTTTAAACATCAGGACACAATAGTTATTCCCTTATCCCTAAGTGCAGCTAATTCAGAGAAATGTACTCTAACCTCCATTTTTTAGAGAAGTAACAATCTACTCTGACCCCAGAATTAAGGCGAGTTACTTTTAGGCCGCTTTTAATGCTTAGGCAGTGCTAGGTCGCATTGCACAAATAGCTTACACATTTAAGCAGCTAAAGATAATAAAGGGGGCAGAGTACTTTTATGAGAAAATGAATTTAACTATGCGTGATTTCATAACAGTGTGGGAGAAGCACTTTAACTCTTTAGCATGCCTTTTTGGAGAAATGTACTCTGACCCCATTATTCGAGGGATCAATGCTGTGGACTTGTTTGAATGTATAGAAAAAGCGACAGGTAGAAAAATAATCGGTATGGTATAAAAACACTAAACAGCTAGGAAGTTTGTATGTCAGCCTTACCATTCAATAATAACCCAGCTTACTTGCGAGGGAATTTTCAACTTGAACCTTTGACCGCTCTATTAAAGCAGCATGCAGAACTTGTTTGCTTTCTTCTAATAGCATTCTTCTTTGTTGGTAATGCATTTATTGAAAATAGTGAAAAAGTGCGGGTCTTAGATAATCCTCAGAAAAACGACTTTTTCTATATTGACTATAGAGCTATAGACCCTTCATCGGATGCTCGATTTCGCTACGTCCCCCTGAAATTACTTAGTGTTGATGATGATACTCTTACTTTTAAAGTCGGAAACATTGCTCACACAACACCTGTCTCGCCGAGTCAACATGCGAAATTTGATAAAACGTTATTACTACGCAATTACTATCGTGTTGATAACCTTGTGCTTAGCAAAACAAAAGTAAATGACTTGGTTACTTCTGGTGCCATTTACGATGCTAGGCGGCCTCGAAATATTTATATTAACGGTTGGATGGTTTTGCACCTTAACGAGTTAGTACCAGATAACAGTTAGTAATAAAAAAGCGTTTATAAGCGATAGAGTCCAAGTAAAGTACACTCCTTACGAGTGAGGCAACATGTACCTTGAAGTGTTTATTTTATTTACTATGAATACAATACTCAGCCAATAAAGTACTCTGACCCCATTACTAATGGGGGAGAGTCAATCTACTCACTTCATTAATCTGACAACTCGTACCTTGAAGCGTTTATTTCATTTGCTAATGAATACAGTGCTCACTTAATAAAGTACTCTGACCCCATAACTAATACTATCCGCTTATGGATAATTGGTTTAAAACGCTTTACATTTTTAAGGTGTTAATGAAATGTTAAGTGCGCCTGATGAAGTATTTAGTTTTAGCTGTTATTACTGGTCTCGTTAATGTAGTGATGTCTTTTGTTACTTCACATCTACTAATCTCTACAGTTGCTACGTTTCTTACTATCCTTTTCGCGGCCTTTATTATTGAGAAGGTATTTCAAAACCAAAATATAGCCGCTAGTAAAATTGTTCTAACTGACGATTATAAGAACAGTGCACACAGCAATGATGCAACGAAAGTTAGTCATGCCGCGAGTAACATTGCAATTGGTGGTGCTTCTATCTCTTTCTTTTTAGAACAGTTATCAAAAGCATTTAATGAGCAAGTCGCGAACATCGGCGAGATGAGCGGTAGACTCCAACAGTTAGAAGTCTCCTCAACTCAGTTAGATGATCTTGCCAAGAATGCTGCATCTTCTATGAATGAATCTGACGAGAAAACGCAGTTCGGGAGTACGTCGTTAAAAGAAGTATTAAGCCAGCAACAGCAGCTGGTTAAAAACATAAATGCGTCATCTGAAGCGCTTACTACATTAAAAAGTAAGGCCGAGGGAATAAGTACAATAACAAACACCATTAACCAATTAGCCGATCAAACAAATATGCTAGCGCTTAATGCGGCTATTGAAGCTGCAAGAGCGGGAGATCAAGGACGTGGTTTCGCCGTCGTTGCTGATGAAGTACGAGAGCTTGCCAAGAAAACAACCGATGCCACCTCAGGAATTGAAAGTTTGCTGCAGGATATGAATACAAGTAGCCAGGCCGCAGTGGCTACTATGGAAACGGTGCTTAACTCTAGTGATAAGATGAATGTGAAATTAAAGGAGAGCGAAGAAGCTATCTCACACTCCAGTATGCTCTCTACAAAAGCCCGGGAATCGATGGGCGCTATGCAAGCAATGGTAGAAAATAATGCAGAACATAGCGCAGGTATAAGTACCAATATACTTCAGTTGCACACGACGACCGAAAAATTAGAGCACGACCTCACTGATGTTTCTACTCAGGCGCTATCACTGAGTAGTCAAGCTGAAGATATTTTCAGGCTGCTGGAAAGCTTCGACGTAAATGATCGAAACAGCGAAGTTAGAGACATTGCAGTAAATGCAGCTAAAACTGTTGGAAAGCGTTTCGAGCAAGCGATTTCAGAAGGGAAAATATCGGAAGCAAAGCTGTTTAATTTTGACTATTCACCTATACCGAACACTAATCCTATAAAGCACACGACACCTTTTGATAAGTTCACCGACGACGTACTTCCCGCTATCCAAGAACCTTTATTAGAAACACATAGTTTCATTATTTATGCCGGCGCAGTTGACATAAATGGTTACTTTCCTACCCACAACAAGAAATTTAGTCAGCCCCTTACTGGTAACTACGATACGGATTTAGCAAATAACAGAACGAAACGGATATTCGATGACAAAACCGGAAGTCGTTGTGGCAGCAATACCTCTACTTTCTTGCTACAAACTTACAAGCGAGATACAGGTGAGGTCATGCACGATCTATCTGCACCGATATATGTGAACGGTAAACATTGGGGAGGGTTTCGTATTGGTTATAAAGCCAAAGAACAGTAAGTAAGTTCTCTGTATCAACGTATAAGCGCTTGCTTCCGTTTTCTTACTTTAAGGAATAAAAGTGGTGATGCCATAGCGCTTAGCAATATTGGCAACAATATTATTCCTTCTTTGCGCTTTTATTTGCTGCTTCGTTACCCTACCATTAGCGAATTGTTCGCAGTTCGTAAAACTCTATGCCTTCACTACAACCATACAGCACATTTGGCCTCGCCGCTTCTTGTGATTCTATCCAGTCGTTTAGCGACATTACTTCATTCCTGTCTATCTTCAAAACTTCTAAAAACAATAACAAAGCCATTTATATATTAGGCGGTGGAAGCAATTCAGTCTTCACTGACGACTTTGACGGTACAATTCTGGTTAACGAGATTAAGGGAATAAGCCATTTTGATACTGAAAGTCACCATTACTTACGTGTAGGTGCAGGTGAAAACTGGCATGACTTCGTCACTTTGTGTATGAAAGAGAAGTGGTATGGTTTCGAAAATCTCGCCTTAATACCTGGCTCAGTAGGCGCATGCCCAATTCAGAATATTGGTGCGTACGGACGAGAAGTGAATACGTTAATCGACAAAGTAGAGTGTGTATTTCTTGAAACCGGCGAGCAGGTATTGTTGGGCAATGAAGACTGTCAATTTGGCTATAGAGACAGTGTGTTCAAGCATGCACTAGCGAACAAAGTGCTAATCACTCATGTAAACTTTAAACTGCCCAAGCACTACGAACTCGAGACCAGCTATGGCGAACTAGCGGCACTCACTGAGCCTACACCAGAAGAGGTGTATAGTAAGGTAATAGAAATTAGGAAGAGCAAACTTCCCGATCCTGCCGAGCTAGGCAATGCAGGAAGTTTCTTCAAAAACCCAGTGGTTTCAAAAGCTGTGTTTCAAGCGATCGCACAAGGGTATGATTCAGTGCCCCATTTTGTGGTGCACGGAGGTGTTGAGCTGCCAGCCACTGAAAAAGAACAAATAAAAATTCCTGCCGCGTGGCTTATCGACCAGGCAGGTTTTAAGGGCAAGACTTTGAATAAAGTACGATGCCACCCTACACAGCCATTGGTACTTACTAACTTAGGTGGTGCCACCGGAAACGATGTAATAACCATGGCAAAAGATATCATAGCAAGCGTACAGGGTAAGTTCGGCATACAGCTTGAGCCAGAAGTGCGCTTATTAGGAAGCAAAGGACTTATTTCGCTATGAGACAAGCATCAAAAGCTATAAGAAAACATATACTCGCTTTGTTGTCCGACGGCCAGTTTCACTCAGGGGAAACCATTGCACAGCAAGTGGGCCTTTCGCGCACAGCAGTTGCAGGGCATATTTCCCAACTCGCCGATTGGGGATTAGATGTATTTAAAGTAAAAGGTAAAGGCTACCGTTTAGAACGAGGGTTTCCATTGTTAAGCGCCGACAGCATTAAACGTCATTTAGGCAATACAAAACGAGCGGTTATTGATGTGGAATCAGTATTACCTTCCACCAATACGGAAATGAAGAAGCGTATTGCCAGCAAACGAGAAGATCTTGAAAACGGCGATGTCGTTTTTGCTGAAATTCAGACCGATGGACGCGGTAGACACGGCCGTTCATGGTTAGCGCCAGTTGGCGGAAGCTTAACTTTTTCTATGTACTGGTCTTTTCCCGACGGCTATCAGAGTATGGCTGGGCTCTCCTTATTGGTGGGCTTGGCTGTTTGCGATGCACTTAAAGAATTTGGCGTAGAAGACGCCGAGCTTAAATGGCCGAATGACATTTATTTGCAAGGTAAAAAGCTTGCGGGCGTACTTATTGAAGTAGAAGGGCAAATAGGCGCTACGGCGCATAGTGTTATCGGCATAGGTTTGAATGTTTGCGTACCCGATAATCAGTACGATGTTGGTCAGCCTCATAGCGATCTTGCGTCATATTTGGGCACTATCCCAGATAGAAATGCATTAGCTGCAGAAATAATTAAATCGCTATGGTCTTATTTACCTAAATTTACCCAGCAGGGCTTCGGGCCATTCACAGCATATTGGGAAGCGCTCGACTTGTACGCCGATAAACGCATTGTTTTACAAATGGGTGAGAAGCGTTTTTCCGGAATTGATAGGGGAGTGGACGCCAGCGGCGCGCTTCTTGTTGAAACGCAAGACGGTATTACCCGTTTCCACGGCGGCGAAGTTAGCCTTAGAGGCAATTAACTTTTTATTTTTGTTTTGCTTTATAGCTGAGCTACGAAGATTTTGACCATTTTTATAATAAAAGTACTTCGTAGTTCATCTTTGTGATTTTTAAATAGCATTTTATCCGTTCGTTTTACGCATTGCTTTGCGATTGAAACCAAAAATATGAACAACATTGAAGAAAACCACGTCATATTAGTGGATATCGGTAACACCCGAATAAAATATTCACTGCTTTGTCATGCAGAAGAAGAGCCTAATGCATGTGAAGATGCCAATTCTCTTTTCTCTTTTATTGATTCTCAGAAAAAAATTTCCCATTTATATATAGCTTCAGTAAGAAATCAGGAGCTGGTTGATGAAATATCCGCCATGTGTAACGAGCGAAATATTATTTTTGTAGAAAAGCACACCGAGAAAGAAGCCTTCGGCATAAAAAATAGTTACGCGAATGTTCAAAAAATGGGCGTTGATAGATGGCTCGCCATGGTCTGTGCTGCAGAAAAGTCAAAAAAAGCATTTTTTGTTATGGATGTAGGTACGGCAATAACGGTTGATTTTGTGGTGGATGGTCAACATTTAGGCGGTTGGATCATACCTGGATTTCAAGTAATGCGTAATGCATTGGTTGCTTCAACTAAAAAAGTATTCGCGAATGATGAAATTCCGACCACCTTTGGAGTGGGGACCGATACAGAAGATTGTGTGGCAACAGGGTGTCATGCTGCCCTATATGGTGTTTATTTGAGCGCAGTTGATTACATATCAAGCAAACAAACCGAATTTGACATAATTTTAGGGGGTGGAGACAAAAAAGTGTTTGCATTCTTAAAATCTGCTGATAACATGCGCCTCGCTCATTTGGTGATGCAGGGTCTTGCCCGCTACGCTCGAAGTGAACTTCTAAAGGGAACATCGACGTAAGTTTTTGATTAGTTGAAAAATTGGTCAAAAAAGAAAATTGAAAAATTTTCAAAAAGACACTTGCACAGAGTTAAACAATACTCTAGAATGCGCACCCACTTGATGTAGTGCCGACTTAGCTCAGTTGGTAGAGCAACTGACTTGTAATCAGTAGGTCGCCAGTTCGATTCCGGCAGTCGGCACCATCAATCTGGAGGGGTACCCAAGCGGTCAACGGGAGCAGACTGTAAATCTGCCGGCTCAGCCTTCGCAGGTTCGAATCCTGCCCCCTCCACCACTTTCTCTATGAGGTGGCCAGAGAATTAGGATTGCGGGCATCGTATAATGGCTATTACCTCAGCCTTCCAAGCTGATGATGCGGGTTCGATTCCCGCTGCCCGCTCCAAATCAGTGCTGATATAGCTCAGTTGGTAGAGCGCACCCTTGGTAAGGGTGAGGTCGGCAGTTCAAATCTGCCTATCAGCACCAGTTTATTTCTCCCCAGCTCATGTAAAATTTCTAAATTTTTTAATGTAACTTTGCTGGGATAATAGAAATGGCAAAAGAAAAGTTTGAACGTACGAAACCCCACGTAAACGTGGGTACAATCGGCCACGTTGACCACGGTAAAACTACCCTAACTGCAGCTATCACTACAGTTCTTTCTAAAACTTACGGCGGTAACGCACAGGCTTTCGATCAAATCGATAACGCGCCTGAAGAGAAAGCACGTGGTATCACCATTTCTACTTCACACGTAGAATATGACACTCCTACTCGTCACTACGCACACGTAGACTGCCCAGGACACGCTGATTACGTTAAAAACATGATCACTGGTGCTGCTCAGATGGACGGTGGTATCCTAGTAGTTGCTGCGACTGATGGCCCTATGCCACAGACTCGTGAGCACATCCTACTTGGTCGTCAGGTTGGTATTCCTTACATCATCGTATTCATGAACAAGTGTGACATGGTTGACGATGAAGAGCTTCTAGAGCTAGTAGAAATGGAAGTTCGTGAACTTCTTAACGAATACGAATTCCCAGGTGATGACCTACCAGTTATCCAAGGTTCAGCTCTTAAAGCGCTTGAAGGCGACGCAGAGTGGGAAAAGAAAATCATCGAGCTTGGTGAAGCGCTTGATTCATACATCCCAGAGCCAGAGCGTGCAATCGACAAGCCGTTCATTCTTCCAATCGAAGACGTATTCTCAATCTCAGGCCGTGGTACAGTTGTAACAGGTCGTGTTGAGCAAGGTATCATCAAGGTTGGTGAAGAAGTAGAAATCGTAGGTATCAAAGACACTACTAAGACTACTTGTACTGGTGTTGAGATGTTCCGTAAGCTTCTTGACGAAGGCCGTGCAGGTGAGAACGTTGGTGTTCTTCTACGTGGTACTAAGCGTGATGAAGTTGAACGTGGTCAAGTACTAGCTAAGCCTGGTTCAATCACTCCACACGTTAACTTCGAAGCAGAAGTATACGTACTATCTAAAGATGAAGGTGGCCGTCATACTCCATTCTTCAAAGGCTACCGTCCACAGTTCTACTTCCGTACAACTGACGTAACTGGTGCTGTAGAGCTTCCAGAAGGCGTAGAAATGGTAATGCCTGGTGACAACCTTAAATTCAAAGTTGAGCTAATTGCTCCGATCGCGATGGAAGAAGGTCTTCGTTTCGCAATCCGTGAAGGTGGTCGTACAGTAGGTGCTGGTGTTGTATCTAAGATCCTAGACTAATCTAGACTTAGCAACACAAGCCAAGAAAAGCGCACTTAGGTGCGCTTTTTTATGCCTGCGATTTAGAACGTCACTCCCTCGCAATCTGCATAACAGAAAGCTTTGGGGAGAGAAGGAAACACGCCGTAAACTTACCCTTCTTTTTAAGTTAGAGCTTCGACACCCCCCCCTGCGTTGTAGAGTTTCAGAGGGCACAGCACCCACTCTCTAATACAGAAATAACTTAAGGCCCAGTGGGTTTTATGGGGAAGCGGACAAACTTATTTCAAAATGACTAGGTTCGAGGCTAGCCTTAATCGCAAGTTGAGCTATGCTTAGGCATTGATAAATTTGAAACTTATTATCGTCCTGCCTTTTTTCCGTCAGTGCGAAGTGGCAAACTCCATTTTAATGTTTTAACAAGGTTTTATAAGTAATGTCATTCGAGTCAGTTTTAAATGAATCGGAGTTCAGCACAATTGTTTTGGAAAATCGTAGTGCTTATGAGCAAGATTTATTAGGGTTTAATGAGTTACTTCACGCTGACTATCTCTTTTTAGGCGTCAAAAAAGCGGATAAAATTTCCGTATTAGTAGGGCTTGCGCACGACTCTCCAATTTCACAAATTGAATATGACCTGAAGGGTTCGCCTTGTGAAACTGTCTTGCTAACTGGAGCGTGTGGTTACAAGTCGGACATTTGCGAGCATTTTCCCGATGATCAAACCCTCAGTGAGCTTAATGCGCAAGCGTATTTAGGCGCGGGCCTCTTTAATGAGAAAAACCAAGATATTGGTTTACTCGTTGCTATTTTTAACACTCCCAAGCATGACATCAATGAGTGGTTACAAGTTTTCTCACTTCAAGCTAAGTTGTTTTCTACACAACTGCAGAAGGACTTTTTCGCAATAAAAACCGCGCGTAACCTAAGCCTTATTGATGAAATAAGCCGTATGTCGAAAACAGGGTCATGGGAGTTTTATCCTGAAACTGAAAAGTTAATATGGTCATCAGAGACATACCGTATCTTCGGTTTACCAGTCGGTAGTGCCATAAACGTCCAAAAAGCCATCAACTCTTTCGCCCCGGGATATACTGAGGAGTTAACGCTCGCATTTGATAACCTCCGTTTTCACCAACAGCCCTATGACATTCAGTGCAAAATTATCGATTCGTCAGGCACTATTCGATGGGTAAGAGCCTCTGGGAAAGCGGAGCTTTATAAGAATGGCGCAGTGAAGCGTCTTTTCGGTGCATTTGAAGATATTACTGAATATAAAACCGCGCTTACTCTCAATGAAGAGCGAGCGATGAAAATTCAAAATATTTTGAATAATATCAATGATGCTGTATTTAGTATCGACGTCAAGGGCACAATCACACATTGTAACGACATTGCGCTTAAAACGTTTGGTTACACGCGAAGGGAGTTAATCGCTCAGTCTGTAGAGATTCTAATGCCAGAACCTTATGCGTCTAACCATGCTTTTTATATGCGCAATTATATGGAGACTGGGGTAGGTAAAATTATAGGAGTAGGTCGTCAGCTTCCGGCTAAGCGAAAAAACGGCGATATATTCCAGATGGAATTGTCATTGTCGGAGAGTTTTGACCAGGGTGAAAGGGGATTTATAGGTGTTATACGGGATATTAGTGAACGTATAGAAGCGCAGGATACCATTTATAACCTCGCTTATACTGACTCTGTTACCCGCCTTCGAAATCAGCAGTGGTTCCATCAACGCTTTAAAGACTTGATGTTACGCGCATCGTTAAAGCAAGAATATATACATATTTTGTTGTTAGATATCGATAATATGGCGCAAATCAATACGCGTTTCGGCTTTGGTAACGGCAACTATGCTATAAGAAAGATTGCAGAGCAGTTGCTTTTCGTCATCGGCCACGATTATGAAATTTTTAAATATGGCGGTGATAGTTTTGTCGTACTGTCTAAAAAAACGTACATAAAAGAAGACCTTCATAAATTTGATGCGAACTTAGTGGAAAGCGCACTCCTTAGTCCACGTCATTTCGATATTGTCATAAATTCAGTGAAATGGTCTCTTACTGCGTCACTTGGCAGTGCTATCTTTAACCCGCAAGGTCAAAGCTTTGAGTCAATCATCAATGTAATCGAACAGGCTGTTAAAAGGGCAAAAAGGTCGGCACCTTTTGGTCTTTGTCATATTTCAGAGGATGGGTTTAAAGAGTTCGACCGTTATTTAGATATAAAATCTAAGCTTGAACAAGCGATAGAACGCGATGAATTATCAATAGTACTTCAGCCTCAAGTTACTCATGATGGAACGGTTTCTTCTTTCGAAGCGTTGGTGCGGTGGTACTCGAAAGAGTTAGGTCCAGTAAGCCCAAGTGAATTTATTCCTATTGCCGAAGAGAGCTACGCTATCTGCGAAATAGGTGACATAGTTTTAAGAAAAACGCTGAGCGTTATTAGTAACTTCGTGAAAAGCGGTTTAAATACCAGTATTGCGATCAACATAAGCGCTAGACAAATAGTTGTGCCTGACTTTATAAATTCGCTACTTTCTCGCGTAAATCAATACGGTATTCCACCTCACATGTTAATGCTGGAATTAACAGAAACCGCTTTAGTGGTGGATATTGAGCTGGTTAAGGAAACCATGCTTGAACTCGCAAGATTCGGCTTTCGCTTTTCAATTGATGATTTCGGTACCGGATATTCCAGTCTTGCATACCTGAAAGTTCTCCCAATCAGTGAGCTTAAAATAGATAAGTACTTTGTGGACGACATAGGAAAAGACTTTGATGGAAAAGCGGCGCAGATTGTTGATGCAATTATTGAAATGGCCAAAGCACTGAATGTCACATGTATTGCAGAGGGTGTAGAGAGTGAAGAGCAGCTAAAATACCTAATAGGTAAAGGCTGTGGAAAATTTCAAGGCTATTACTTCTCAAGGCCTGAACCGGAAGCACATTGGGCGGGAATCAATGAAAACACAAAACTACCCTAAATTTAAAGAAAGTTTGCAATTATCCGCTATTGGCTAGCCAGTCTTGATCGTGTTCTAGGTTCTCTTTTTCACCTGAAAAAGCGGCTTTCTTGTAAGTTTTATAAGCTCCTTTTGTCATACTGTAACAATACCGAGTTATAATTTTTGAATTTAGTGCTGTGAGAGACTTTGATGATAACACGACGCCAGTTTTTAGTAGGCTCTTTGGCATTTGGTGGCCTAGCGACCAGTGCTTTTGGTAAGAAAATAAATTTGGCGTCTATGCCGATTAGTGAAGGCTATGGTGCACTAGTCGCCGACCCTCAAAAGCTGCTCGATTTACCTAAAGGCTTTAGCTATAAGGTTATATCAAGCCTTGGAAATAGCATGTCTGATGGTTTGCATGTACCTGACAGAGCGGATGGCATGGGTTGTTTGCCTGTAGAAGGCAGTAGCGACAAAGTTGCGCTAATACGTAACCACGAACTGCACCCCAAACACTTAAGTGCTCAGCCACAGTCTATTCAAATGCATACTAGCGAGTTGGCCTATGACAACTATCATAGTGGGGTAGCTTTACCAGGCGGCACCACAACCATGGTGTATAACCTTACCACCAAAATGGTAGAGCGAGAGTTTATCAGTCTTGTTGGAACGGTAAGAAACTGCTCGGGCGGCATTACGCCTTGGGGCACGTGGCTAACGTGTGAAGAGTCAGTAGACCGACCTCATGGCCCGAACGGCGATGTAGTAAACAAAGATCACGGCTACATATTTGAAGTACCTGCAAATGCTGACTCACTCATTGAAGCTAAACCACTTAAAGCAATGGGGCGCTTTAACCATGAAGCGGCATGTGTTGACCCCAAAACAGGCATTGTTTACCTGACTGAAGATCAGGGTGACAGCTTGCTATATCGCTTTGTGCCTAACGAGTACGCTAACCTGGCAGCTGGCGGCCAATTAGAAGCTCTGGTAGTAAAAAACAAACCTCAGTTTGATACACGTAATTGGAGTTCCACAACTATGCCATTGGCGACGTGGTTCGACGTTGAGTGGATAGTATTAGACAACCCAGAAAGCCCGAACGATGACTTACGCGCTAGAGGATATGAGAAAGGTGCTGCCTTATTCGCTCGCGGTGAAGGTATACATTGGGGTGAAAATGAGCTTTATTTTTGCTGTACTAATGGTGGCCAAAAGCAGCTCGGTCAGGTGATGAAACTTGTTCCTTCTGCTGATGGTAAACAGGACAAGCTGCAGCTATTTTTAGAAAGTGAAGACAAGAACTTATATAACTTCGGCGATAACCTAACCGTATGTCCAAACGGGCATCTATTGGTGTGCGAAGACCAATATACCGACATTGTTGATAATCATTTACGCGGTGTTACACCAAATGGAGAAGTGTATAACTTTGCAAAGCTCCATGCGCAAACTGAACTTGCCGGCGCGTGTTTCTCGCCCGACGGCAATACGCTTTTCGTGAATATTTACTCTCCAACGAAGACCTTAGCTATAACCGGGCCATGGCTTGAAGGTTAGAGATCAGAGGTTGGAGACCAGATATTACGGTTATCTAGAAAACTGGCGTCATTTATTCTCATTACTTTAAAATGGCGCCGTTATCCCCCAAGTGTGAACTGCAAATTTCTATCAACCTTTCTTTCGTCACGCATCATTTACTTACTTTCATACCTTTTCTCAATTAGCTAGCATCTTTACAATCAAATAAATTAATTATTTGAATCGTTTTAACCCGTTTTAATAGTTTTGTTCAATTAATGATAATGCTCTCAACTTAAGAAGGAGAGCCAAATGAGCGCACTATTAAAAAAGCTAACAACGGCGAATAGCCACCGTGTTTCCTCCACAACTAATCAACCCATTCGAACGCAATGCAATTACGCTGATAACTATTATGGCGACCAAGTTTGCGTAGAAGTCAAAGCCCCTAAACCTCGTACCAACCTTCATGTGGGAGTACAGCTGTGAGAACCTCAATGAAATCAACGTTAACTAAGTTTGTCCTAGGCGGCGTAGCTGCCAGTATGCTTACCTTAGGCGTAAGCGCCGATACACTAACACGTCAAAATGGTGCCCCCGTAGGCGATAATCAAAACTCGCAAACAGCAGGCCCATGGGGACCGGTTTTACTACAAGATTCGCACCTTATTGAAAAGCTAGCGGCATTTGACCGCGAGCGTATTCCTGAGCGCGTTGTTCACGCACGTGGTACAGGCGTATATGGGTATTATGAAAACCTGGTCGACCTTTCAGATGAAACACTGGCTGCGCCGTTTCAATCAGCGGGTAAAAAGACCGACGTTTTTGTTCGTTTTTCATCGGTAGTACATGGTCATCTGTCACCTGAGACGCTGCGCGACCCGCGTGGCTTTGCAGTGAAGTTTTACACTGAACAAGGTAACTGGGATCTCGTCGGCAACAACTTCCCGGTTTTCTTTATTCGCGATGCAATCAAGTTCCCAGATATGGTGCATGCATTTAAACCATCGCCGGTAACGAACAAGCAAGAGCCTAAGCGCATTTTTGATTTTTTCTCGCACGTACCAGAGTCAACGCACACGTTAACTATGCTTTTCTCTGACTACGGCACACCGGCAAGCTATCTAAATATGGATGGTTCAGGTGTACATGCTTTCAAGTTTGTTGATGACGAAGGTAATTACAAGTACGTGAAGTTCACATGGAAGTCGAACCAGCCAATAAAGAACTTTACCAATGAAGAAGCCATGAAAGTGCAGGGAATGGATATGCAGCCGCATACTACCGACATCTACACGCGAATTGGTGAAAAAGGTGAAACAGCGTCTTGGGATCTTTATTTACAAGAGCTGGAGCCAGAGCAATTGGATGATTTTGAGTTTAACCCACTTGATACCACTAAGATTTGGCCTGAATCGCTTGTGCCGGCTAAAAAGATTGGTCGTCTAGTGCTTAATCGTGTACCAGATAACTTCTTTGAAGAAACTGAACAAGCGGCATTTGCACCAAGCAATTTAATTCCTGGTATTGAGCCGTCAGAAGACAGAATGCTTCAAGGTCGTTTGTTTTCGTATGCTGATACACAGCGCTATCGCCTAGGTGTAAACGCGTACCGCATTCCGGTTAATGCGCCTAAAAATACGGTTATTAATAACCACGAACAGCATGGTCAGCTTCGAACGACTAGCACTGCGCGCGACGTGAATTATCAGCCAAGTCGACGTCTTGATCTTAACGAAGATCCAGCGTTCCGTTACTCAAGCAAGCCGCTTGCAGGTATGACGCAACAAATTCCGTTCTACAAAGAACAGAACTTCAAGCAAGCGGGTGAGTTTTTCAGAAACCTAACTAAAGAAGGTCAGAAAAACCTAATTAGTAACTTAGGTGGTGCGTTGGCATCGGTGCCTGAAGAAGAAATTCGCGTCATTATTAGTGCTTATATGTACAACGCTGATAAAGACTACGGTGCAGGTGTAGCAAAATTAGCGAAAGCACCAATGTCTAAAGTTCGTCAAACGGCGAAAGACTTAATGGAACAGCAAGCTGCACGTGCCGCTAAAGCAAAGCAAGTTGCTGAAAGCCTAACCGCACTAATGCAATAAGCTAAATAGCAATAGGGTTGGGAGTTACATCACAGTGTTGAGTAACTCCCATTTTTCTCAAACAATTCTTCTTTAACAATCTTTCTGTAACAGCTTTACTGAAAACAGTTTTGTAGTAACCAAATTTAGATTTACCAGTAAGGGGGCACAATGTCTTTTTTAAAGCAAACACTTACGGCAGCGCTGTTCGTCGTTGCCACCTTCACCAGTTTTTATACTAGTGCGGTAAGTGACGCAACCACTCAAGCTGATACTCAACAAAGTGCAACTAGGCCTAATATGGAGACCTTGAAAGCACGTTATTTTGATGCAGCGCGGGAAGGTGATAGCGCCATGCTGAGTGCGTTTTATCAAGCCGGTTTAGATGTTAATGTGGCCGATGAAAAAGGCTACACCGCACTTATTCTTGCGGCGTACCATGGGCATACCGACACCGTGAACTTTCTTATCAGCGAAGCTAATGCCAACCCATGTCAAGAAGACAACCGCGGAAACACCGCACTTATGGGGGCCATATTTAAAGGTCACGTCAGTGTAGCTAAGCAATTGGTTTTTGCCGATTGCGATATAGATGAAGAAAACGAGCAAGGCCAAACGGCGTTGATGTTCGCAAGCCTTTTCGATAGACAAGAAATTATCAATACGCTTATCGATAAAGGGGCTAACCCAGCTCACATGGATAAAGCGGGTAATTCGGTAGCGGATATCGCTCTTTCGCAAGGTAATTACGAACTAGCAAAAGTACTACGCGAACAAAACGCTAATTAAACCACGTCATATTAGATAGCATTGAATACAACTAGGGGGAACTCCCTATTTGTATTCAATGCATTAAGTTCAATACTAAGCCCATAAGAATTTAGAAGTGGGTTTACTATGAAGTCATTAATTGCCGCTGTGTTCGTTCTGTTTTCTATGCCTTCTTTCGCTGGC
Source organism: Alteromonas sp. DY56-G5 (assembly GCF_041414725.1). Taxonomy (NCBI): domain Bacteria; kingdom Pseudomonadati; phylum Pseudomonadota; class Gammaproteobacteria; order Alteromonadales; family Alteromonadaceae; genus Alteromonas; species Alteromonas sp. DY56-G5. Next base: position 15,302 of record NZ_JANHZQ010000014.1, read on the forward strand.
GTAATTACCTATGATTTCACACGATTAGTGTTAGGTGACGAAGCTGACCAAACCAGCTTAATTGGGCAAATCACCTTTGATGAAAACGAAACCCAGTTCAATATGAATACATGGCTATCGTTTTTCTTTCAGTTAAAGTTCGATAACGTCTCTTACAACATTCTAGAAGAAGACATCGCTGAATTTGCAGTAGTTGATTTAAATAATGGTGTGTTTGGTGATGAAAGCGGTGAAGGATTTGAGTTCTACATTGAAGATTCAAGCGTTCCCTACGAATTCACTATTAGCTCAGGTTTAGCCGGTCTAGGCGAAACAGACACCTGTGTTTTCTTTGACGGTGGCGACCGCTGTGCGGGTGGCTTGTTTCAAGTAGTTAAAACTGTTGAATCTAATAATGGCTCAACTCAAGTGAGTGAACCTGCTTCTTTTGCCACTGCGATGCTAATTCTGTTTGCGTTTACTTCAATGAGAAAGCGCAAACAGTAATCCTTTTTAAGTTAATGTGTTTCTGGTACCTCGTTCGTTCCCTCCAACATATCTATGTTTCTCGATAGTTGGTGTTTTCAGCCCTCCTTTTGTGAGGGCTTTTTTCTTTTTAAGTTTCTGCTTTTTCAACGCTTTTATAAATTACATCGAATAGGGGGAACTCCCCATAGTTTTGCTTCTTTGGTTGTTAAATACTCAAGGGGTACTCAAAGAGAGGTGTATTATGAAGTTCCTTAATAACAAAACAGTATTATCAGTAGCTATTGCTTGTGCCCTACCAGCGAGCATGGTGAATGCAAAAACTTTCGATAAAACATTGGCTGATGCGCTTGCGGCTTCGCCACTAGAACTACAACAAGTTATTGTTACATTTGAAGGTAAGGGACCTGCCACAACAGAACAAATTACAGCACTTGAATCGTTAGGTATCACTGGAGGTGTTAGCCTACGTAACGTGCCTATTGTTGGTGTGTTAGCCAACAAACAGCAAGTTGAAGCGCTTTATCAACGCGATGACGTGGTGTCAGTGTGGAACAACGACCCACTAGAACTAGAAAACCATGAGTCTACCCAAATCACGGGTGTACAGGCACTACAGGCTGACCGTGACATTCGCATAAATGGCATGCCGGTATCAGGTAAAGGCATTGGTGTAGTAGTAAACGACTCGGGTGTTGACGGCACACACGGTGATTTAGCATTCCCTGATCACGTAGTTCAAAACGTCTTAGCGCAAGTAAACTTAAACAGCTACAGCGGCATTTTACCGATTACATACCAAGAAAACGTATCTAACACCGATATTTTAGGCGGTCACGGAACGCATGTGGCAGGCACAGTAGGCGGTAATGGCGCCAAGAGCGGTGGCTTGCATGCAGGTGTAGCACCGGGTGCAGACATCATCGGTTATGGCTCGGGCGCAGGTCTATTTATTTTAGATACGATCGGTGGCTTCGACTACGCGTTAACACACCAGTTTGATTACAACATTCGTGTTATTTCTAACTCATTCGGTAACACTGGCGATGTGGGTACAGAATTTAATCCAGATGATCCAACAAACGTTGTGACTAAAGCACTGGCAGACAACGGTATTATTACCGTGTTCTCGGCAGGTAACTCAGGCCCAGGCGAATCGACAATTACCGGTAACTTCAAAAAAGCACCTTGGGTAATTACAGTGGCTGCGGGCAACAAGCAAGGCGAGCTAGCTGACTTTAGTTCTCGCGGTGTCGACGGAAAAGGCGGACAAGCGGTTGTTGATGGTGAAGTGTTCACGTGGGAAGACCGTCCTACCGTAACGGCGCCAGGTGTAGACGTTATTTCTGCTCGTGCATCACTGTCTAGCCTAGGCGGTTTAAGTGCAGCTGACGACGCGGAAATGATTGAACCACAACACCTACCGTTTTATACCGTATCTAGCGGTACTTCAATGGCTGCGCCGCACGTGTCAGGTATTGTTGCATTAATGCTAGAAGCGAATCCAAACCTTCAGTGGGAAGATGTGAAGCGTATTCTTCAGGAAACCGCAACACCAATGGCTGGTATGGACGAGTGGGAAGTGGGCGCTGGTTATGTTAACGCTTATGCTGCGGTAACTGCAGTGCTTGAAGGTGAAGAAGTATTTGGCGATACCGTGAAGAAAAATCGCGAATTTAACGCATTTGCTAATGTTGCTGAAGGCGATAGCTTTACGCTACCTACGACTTACCTACCCGTAGGTGAGTCACCTGTAGAAGAGTTTGAAGTAACGTCTGACGTATCTATGGTGGTGGCGAGCGCGTCAATTGAAACGGCAACAGCGTTCGTACTAGAAGACCCGGCAGGCAACCGTTATGGCTCTGGTATCGGCCTACCTGTTTTAGGTTCTTCTGTTGGCACAGCTGCGCCGGGTATGCCGGGTACATGGAAACTATATAGCCGCGGAATTGGTAGCATTAGTGGTGTGTCAGTTGACCCACTAGGTGTTACAAACGGTGTGGGTATCCCTGGCACTAACGATGTGAATATTCGCTTGTTAGTCACATCAGGTTACACCGGTATTGATGATGCAGTAGGTCATCCTGCTAAACCTTTCATTGAATACGTTGTTGCTAATGAGCTAATGGATGCAAAAGAAAGTGGGTTTGCACCAGACGCACCACTAACTCGTGTAGAGCTTGCTGATACGCTAGCGCTTAGTGCAAACCTTCGTCAAACAAACGACGGTAACACAGTTAACTACACCGATGTGAGTGCAGAAAATGCTGCAGCGGTAAACTCTGCCACAGCGACAGGTGCGGTGTTGGGAGATTTAGATATGAATACGCAGCCCGTAATGCAAGCTGATGGTGACTTCTTTGGTAGCAACATGCAGGTGAGCAAAGAAGAAATGGCGTACTCAATGGTTCAAGCATTAGGTCTTGAAGATGCAGCGCAAAGCTTTGACTCTCAGAAGGTTATCGCAATTGTTCTTGGTGAAGCGGTGGAAGTTGAAGACACCGATGCGATTGCTCCTGAGTATCGCGGCTATGTTCAACAAGCACTGGCTGCAGGGCTAATGCAGGTAGAAGTAAAAGTAGAGCAAGGCCCATTTGACCTACAGCCTACGCTTAAAGCCTTCTTTAATCCACAAAATGGGGTATCAAGAGGCGAAGCCGCGTTTATCCTAACGCAATACACAGAACTTTAGTCCTTTGAGGCGAGGGCCGGTTGTAACATTCAAAACACGCGGTAAACCCATCCATGGGCGCTCCACAGCAGCATCCCTGCTGCTGAGGGTTTTGAATGCCACAACCGGCCCTCGCACACTTTTTAGAGAGGGGTGGCTGAAGTAAGGCCCCTCTTTTTTGTTTAGGGCTTTAATTACCGCAACCAGCATTCGCTGAATATGGAATATGGTAGGGGGGAATGGAAAAGAGTTCCACACTGAGAATAAATCCCAACTATTCTAACAAACCTGCTTTTCCTGCCATTCTGATAAGTTCTGCCGAACTGCTTAAATTAAGCTTCTTATAAATATTACTGCGGTGATTTTCTGCAGTTTTAAGGCTCATATCTAGTAGCTCAGCAATCTTCTTACTGGTGTTGCCTGCAGCAACTAAGAAAAAAACTTCTCGCTCTCTTCTAGTTAATACGCTTAGCGGCGATACGTGCTTTTGGCATTGATCGCTAGATGACTGGGTTAGTTCATCGGGAAAACAGGTTTTGTTTGCGGCCACTTTCTTGATGGCTTCAACCAAGCTTTCACCGGAAGATTCTTTTAATATGTAGCCTTTAGCGCCTGCGTCGCGCATGGCTTCAATGTATTCCACTTCGTTGTGCATAGAAAGCACAAGAATTTTCGCGTCACTGCGCTGAGATAGAATTTTATCAATAGCGACCAGACCACTCATACGTGGCATCGAAATGTCCATCAAAATAACATCTGGCGAGAGCTTTAACACTGCAGCGATTAATGCGACACCATCGTCGCATTCTCCCACTACGCTGATATCTGGGTTGGCATTTAGCATTTGAGACACGCCTTGACGCATAAGCACATGGTCATCGGCTAGCACTACACGAATTGTCATACGGGTACCGTTACTGTTGTTCTGGTGCCTTGCCCTACTGCAGAGTCTATTTCCAGTGTCGCATTGAACGCTTCTGCTCTGTCGCGAATACTAGAAAGGCCAATGCCGGGCTCTATGGCTTTACTATCAAACCCTACACCATTATCAAGAATATCCAAACGAATAACGTGATGATGGTAAGAAATTGATAAAGTAAGGTTGGTGGCCTCGCTGTGTTTTATAGCATTAACCAGCGTTTCTTGCGCAATTCTAAATAATAATGTGCTTATGTCTTTGGGCAGATCAGGAGGTACGGTAATCTCGGTGTGATATTCAATATCTTCACCACTAAGCAAATTTCTACAAAGCCAGTTAAGTGCTGGTTTAAGGCCTAAGTCATCAAGGATTGTTGGGCTCATTAGCCGTGATAATTGTCTGACATCATTTAACGCCATTTCAGCGATGCCGTGTAGTGCCTCAAGCTCAGGCGATGAGGTTGATAATGCTTGCAGTCTTCGTGTCAGCCCTGTGAGCAGCTGACCAATCCCATCATGTAATTCACGAGAAAGCTTCGCTTTTTCTGATTCTTGTTGAGCCCACAATCGTTTTGCGAGCTGTTGCAAAACCTCTTGATCGGCATCTAATCGAGCCTGAAGGGTCGCCTGTAACGCTTTAATGTTCTCTATCTCGGTGGCCAAGTCAGTCAAAATAGGCGTTCCTGTAGTCTCCAACCTGTTGCTCAGGTAATTGAGATAGCCATTTGGATGTTAAGTCATCCACCGTGTCTTCTTTACCTGGAATGGCGCGATAGTAAAGGTGGTTACGCCAGTAGTTAGGATATAACGCTAATTTTTGCTTTAACTTTTCGATGGACTCTTCATCACCTAGTGACGCCTTTACGTATAGCCACTGCAGGTAAGGCTGGTAGTAGGTTGGTTTAATGAGCGAGCTAAGCTTCTCCATGGCGCTGCTATTTTCATTCAAAGAAAGTCGCTGCTGTATGTCGAGCAGAATTTTAATTTCAGTGATGACCGGCACGTTGGTGTTATCGACAAGTGTAGTGTAGATCTCGTCTCGTTCGTTATTTAGTGTACCTTTATGATGCTTCAATCCCAATGTTAACCATTGGTAAACGGCAAATTGCTCGTGGCGCTCTTCGCTAATGGTAGGCGTCACGGTTTCAAGACTGTTTTCTAGGCATAACCAGTTTGCGGTAAGTAAACACATCTCTCCCTGCCATAGTAATACCTCGGTTTGGGCTCTGACATCTTCAGAAGCCTGAGCTAAGCGCCTTGCGTCAGCGGCGTGCTGCGTGGCTTCAGTCAAATTTCCGTTTGCAAAGTTTAAGTAGCTGAATAGCAGGTGGTTATAAAGCTTTTCTTGATTGTGCTGTGTACCGAGTCGTTGCTCGACAGTGGTTAAATAATTGGTGGCGGTATTCTTGTCCCCTTTTACCAAACTCAACTGTGCAAGATTTTGATGGGTTCGAAGTAAGTGAGACTCGTCCCCATTTCTTTCAAATAGCATTTTCGCCTGCTGCCAGTAAATCTCAGCAAGAGAGATATCTCCAATTAGAAAATGCATATAGGCCACATTGCTCATACTTTGCGGCTGAAGCACCTTGTCATCGGTTTGCACACGAATATCAAGACCGCGTTTGTAGTACTCTAACGCTCTTGCGAACTGGCCTCGCTCTTCAAACATAAAACCTAGTGTATCGTTTACATGGGCTTCTTGTGCCAAGTCACCTAAATCGTGGAGTAGTTTTACCGCTTCTTCTAATGACGCCTCTGCAGTGGTATAGTCGCCCGTAAGAGATGTGGCAATGGCGAGGTTGGCTAAGGTTTTAGCCCGCTGAGAGGGCTGCGTTTTTGCATCACGCAATGCCAGTGCGTCTTTAAAATACTGCGCTGCAGCCACATTGTCAGCTGTACGTAGGTAAGCAATACCAAAAGCGTTAAGTACTAAACTCTCGCCTCGGGGATCTTTTGCTTGACGAAACGCTACGAGTGCTCGAGTTAATGAGTCGCTGGTGGCAGTTTCAATGTCCCCATTAATAATTTGCAGACGAGCAAGTTCAAACCAAAGTTGTCCATTATTGGGGCGAAGGGCTAAAGCAGCTTTATAGTCGGACATTGCTTTGGCATCTTCGCCAGCCCACTGATATATGTCTGCACGCATCGACAGCAAGTCTGGTCTGTCAGGGAACTGAGAAACAAGCGCATCTATTGATTGTTGAGCAAGAGACAGATCTTCGTTTAGCTCTGCTCTTAATAGCTCGCCCTGTAAACGCCAATACACTGCCAAGTCAGAGAGTTGGAATAAAGTTTCTACCGCTTGCCTGGCACCGTCATAGTCGCCCGTATTTAAATCGTTTCGAGCCTTTGCCACCCATCCACCCGGATAGTCCGGTGTGGTTGCTATAATCGCCTCAACGGTGTCTGCGCTATTTAACGCTTCTCCTTTTTGCCAAGCGGTATCCAAGGCATCAAGGTAGCGTAAGTCAGGAAGTGGTTGGGGCGATTGCGTTTCGATGGCGTCAAATAACGATTTAATGAGCTTGTTAGCAAATACACTTAAATCATCGGACAGGGTGTTTGCATTTACATTATGCGACACGGTAAAAATAGGTTTGTTAGCGGGCATACTAAGTACGCTGGCATGAAGTAAGTAACTATCGCTACTGGTAGGCGTAGCATCAAGTAATAATACGCTGTTTACCGACGTGGAAGCGGCTAAGTCTACTCTGTCATTGTCGTTATTAAATGGGGATAACGCTAAGTTTGACATCAATGTTTGGGTTTGCTCTTTATCATCTAAAACAATGTGAGGATGAGTAGACAGGGGATAGCGCAGTAACGTGTTTATCGTATCTAAAAGTGGATATTGAGGATCATTGAGTACGAGTAGCTGAATAGGAGTATCAGAGGGCAGTCTGGTTTGCGCTTTTTGATACCAAGAGTAAGAAAAAATGCTGGCGCTAATCACAAGTACCAATATGGCAATGGCGGAAAAGGTGACAAGGGTTTTGTAAGTTACATTAGCACTGCCATTATCGCTTGATGAGCTGATGTTAAGTGCCTGTTCCAAAGAGAGTCTCTTCGCGGGCAAATGGTGTGTTAATTGATCAATACAAGCTTTGCGTTTTTTCGTCCACAGGTATTGAGAAAAGCCCAGTCCTTCCTTTTGTACACAGCCCAGCATATCTTCTAACACTCTTCCTAAGCTGTAGGTGTCAGAGTGTTCGCTCGCTTTTCCAGTCTGGATGACTTCAGGAGCGGTATAGTGTTGGTGTCCGCTCGTTTGAGCGCCAGATGCAGCGCTCTGCCCAATTCCAAAGTCGATCAGTTTAATGTCTTCATTGTGATCAAGAAGAATATTGTCTGGCTTTATATCGCCATGTTTAATGCCTATCGATTTACAGGCCAACAGTGCCTCAACGAGCTGTTGCTGCCACTTGTCGAAATCGGCTTTGCTGATAGGTTGTTGAATGCGTGTATACAGAGGCTCGCCTTCAATAAACGCCATTGTAAAAAAGGCGGTATCTCCATCAGAGAAAACGTCATGAACACGGATGATATTAGGATGCTGTAGTTGCCTAGCAATGTTGACTTCATTGCGGATGGTTTGCATTTTAACCGGGTCGCTGGCGCCACCCTCAATGACCTTAAGTGCAACTTTCACATCAAGTAATTCATCGATGGCGCTGAAAACGGTGGCCTGAGCACCTGAGCCAAGTTGTTCAACAATTTGAAACCGGTTAGCTAGACGGGAATTTGGCGCAATAGAAGTCCCTAAAGCAAGCGCCTCAGTTTTAAGAGAATTGTTTTGCGACGAGAATACATCGGGCCTGTTCAAAGCCTTCTCCACACTTCACTAACCACTACAGCGACGCAATCGAATAGACGAATTGCGTCACTAAATTGTTATTTTTATTTTAGCTTATAAGTGAAAGTTTATGCTCAATTGTGTGGAATAACAAACGCATCGAAATCATATTCGCTAAAGAGGTGGCAAAATCTATGTCCGTTTGGGTAAAGTAACGGCGTCCCAGCGTCGAGTCTGCGTACAATACGCCAACGGGCTTTTCATCAATACAAACAGGTACACAGATGGCAGCCTGAATGCCGTGACTGATTATACTATGCTGCTTGTTTAACGATTTGTCGCAAACAATATTGCCAATGGCACGAACAGCGTTAGCTTGCATGCACTGGTTGATGATAGTACGGCTACCGGTAAAGTCCTCACCTTGCATCCAGCTTTCATAGCCTATCCCGAGTTGATAGTTATTTATCTTATCAAACAAAATGAGTGATGCCCGTTCACACCCTAATGATTGGGTTAAACATTCTCTGGCAAGGTTAATAAGAGCAGTACTGCTATTACACTGTTGAAGCTGCGTTTGGTACTGCTTTAGTTGTTGCTTTCTCCACTCTCGTTGGCTGTCAAGTTTGACCACATTATTGAGCGCAAGGGGAGTAAATTCACAGGGTACTGGACCAAGCTGTAATACATGGGGTTTGTCTAGCGTCAGGTGCTTTATTTGAATTCCCGCACTGAAGCACCCTGTAGAGCTCATGTCATTTAGCTGCCAAACGTGATCGTTGTCAGCTTGTTTGTTTGCTCGTAATACAATATGAGAGCGAGAAACTTGGGGGTGGGGTATAACGATGTCCGCGCTTTCAGAGCGGCCGACCTGATACTCTCGACCTTCAAAAAGCAAGTGCTTACTTACGCTTCCGTTATTTTCTGTAAAGGCTATTTGTAACGGCATGGCATATTCCTCGTCGCGTCACTGGTGCCATCTCCTCCCATCTGTTTGTATAAAATTACACAAATAAGAGAGTTTCTTGCTTATCAGTGACGCCAAACGCTGGTTTAATTGCGTCGATTTCAACGCAATTAAACGTTTCAGTCTCCAGCTTGATTTACAATGTTCTTAAGCTAAAGCGTAATGTTTGTAGCTGAGTAAGTAGTAAACCTTTCACGTTCACAACGTCACCACTTGAGCGCCATACATCTGCAATTTCATTGCCAGACGCATTATCAATAAGCGATATAAGGCTATCTACAGCAGCCAGTGCCGCATCGTCATCGTTTACCGCCAATGCCGATTGGACATCGTTTATTCCGCTGTCTATGGCTGCCTCTAATAGCGCAGCAATTTTATTGCGATTGCCATTTACGATCGTGCTTAAAGAAGCAACTTTGTCATTGATAACAGAACCTGATGGGCGATTATCTAATAAGATAATAAAATCTGAAAATTGTCCTGTGCTGCCGCGTGCACGAAAACTGCCTGATGACGTTAACGTTGTTATGTCTTCAAACTCGCCACCGTCGTGAGACGTAAACAAGCGCCATGGAATGGTTGGCGTGTAGTGAATAGCTTTAGTGTAAAGCTCAACCATCGCTAAACCTTCAAACCCAAAACCGGCGTCAGCTTTCGGAGAGATTGATACAAGAACCGGAAAATCCGAAACAGCGCTTGTTAATGCTGAGGGCAGGCGGTCTGTAATGGTCAAATCTGTGGGATCAAGCAGCTCAGCGGTAATGTCAATGTTGTTAGCATTAAGGCCAATACTGTTTTCGAACTCTACAGTTAAATCTACTTCAATTAAGCTGCTTAGCGTCAGTTTGGCCTGAATCTTATTGTCGTCGACAGTGAGAGTTGCAGGCGTGACTACCTGTGCTTGTGCAGTGGAAAACAAAAGTAGAGCTGTGGTGGCAACAACGGTGGTAAGTTGTCTGAATTTCATCGCAGTAAACATCATAGGATGACCTCTTTCAGTATTGGTTAAAATTTAACCTAAAATGGTGCCATTATCAATTAATATAATGGCACCGTTTTCAGTGGTTTGCGATTTTATTCGAAATACTGAGCAAAGAAGCGCGAAGCCAATACAGCGTAATGCGCTCTGGTTATAACCGTATCTGGCGCGAAGCTCGCAGTGATAGTAGGCGTGATGCTGAATGGACTTTGCTCTACACCAAACTCTGCGTTAATCAACGACAAGGTAAGTGCTAACTGAACGTAGCCTTTCATATCAGCCGGAATACTGTCTTGATCTTCTAGCACAATTTGCTCACCGTTATAGTCAACAACGATGTCGGCGTTAGGGTCAAAACTAAGTGCTGCTTCTTCCAAGCCAAGCATCTGTACCAGTGAGTAAGCGATATCTAGCTTAGTAACACTAGCGAACGGGTCAGCACTACCATTTTCGCTGCGAAGTACAGGAGACTGTGTACGAAGCTTATCTTTAAGTGCGCCACCTTTAACCATTACTGATTCAACGAACGCTTTGTCAAAACCAGGTACTGAACCAATATTAGGACGTTCTTCATTCAAAAGGTCACGGTACTGTCTAACGGCTCCACCCATTACCGCATAGCGCGCAAAGTCCTTGCGTTTAAGACGAGCATCAGGTGAGAAGCCTCGACTATTGATGGCGTCCATTAAGCGCTCACTTACCGCGAACTCTATGGCGTTTTGTTGAGGGTGACCTTCTACGTCGTCCATACCTTCAAAGCCGCCGCTATTTTCGAACGACACGGTGACGTTAAATGTTTCAGGTAAACCTGGGCCGTTAGTTAAACCTAATGGGTCAGCTTCTACACCAGAGAGTGATGTTAAACCATAAACATATACGCCCCACGTACCAGGCATGGCTGGTGCAGCAACACGCATGGTGGTAGAAAGTACTGGCGTAGTTAAGTTACCGCGATATTCAGTGCCGTCAGGGGCTACAAGAACAAGCTTGGTTAAGTTTGCAAAACTATCGGCAGACGCTTTGACAAGTACCTCTTTCGAACCTACTTCAAAAGGAATAACTTCAGGCTCTCCTACCGGTGAATAAAAAACATCGAAGTTTTCTACTCGATCGCTGGTGGTTACAAGTGCATTTGCCTTAAAGCTTTTACCATCTAAGTTATTAACCGTAACTTTATGGCCCATATCTTCAAGTAGGGCAGCAGCAACTGCTGAACGTGCATTAACGTAACCCGCTCCGACTTCCCAGCGCTCATAACCAGGCATGTTAGTGGCTGTCTCTTGCAGCAAGCGCTTAATGGTCGCGTTATCAAGATTCGGGTTCGCTTCCAGCATCAATGAGATAATGCCTGAAACATGCGGTGTCGCCATAGATGTGCCAGAAATCATGGTGTAGAAAGGAAGGTTCTGAGGTTCAATTGCATCTATGTCTGCGTCTCCACCATTCGCGGCGGCGTTCAGTACGGCGCGAGTAGAGATAATGTCCACACCTGGAGCGACAACAGAGACTTCGTTGTTATATGTCCATTGCGTGCCGTCAGGCATAGTAAAGTCGCCAGTCTCGCCTTTTAATCCGCGAGATGAAAAGCCAGCGAGTTTTCCGAACTTGTCACCCGCACCTACAGAGATACCCCAAGGAATTTGTGCATATGGGTTATGCGAGTCTTCACCAGGGCCATCGTTACCTGCTGCGAATACACTAATCATTCCCATGTTATGTGCTTTGTAACTTGCCAACGAAACAGGGCCGAGTGGTTCGTACTTGCCGCTAGAACCCCACGAGTTGCTGATAACTTTGATAGGGTTGTCGAAGGTGTATTGCTTGCTAATTGCGTAGTCGAAGCCGCCGATAGTATCTAAAAGCAGCACTGCTGCGCCTGAACCATAGCCAATGATGTCAGCATCTGGGGCTGCTCCACGGTGCTTGCCATCAGACATTACACCGCTACCCGCGATAGTACCGGCAACGTGTGTGCCGTGTCCTGAGTTTAGGTCGGTATTCACTTGGTTTGATAGTGTTGGACCCGTTACGCCAACGATAGAAAGCGCACCCGGATTCAATATTGCTTGCACGTTATCAACCACAGTATCGCCAAAGAAGTGGTCTTGGTGAGAAGCGTCAATACCCGAATCAATCACTAAAATAGTTGAGCCTTTACCAGTGAACTCAACGTTGTTTCTTGAAGCAAATCCTTCGCCCTGCAAATCAGCAACGCCTGTGATCTCACGTGCATCAGCGTTGTATAGCTTCATTTCGCGGTTCGCAAAAACTGATCGTACACCGTCGAATTGAGCAATAGCCTCAATTTGCGCCTTCGTTGCCACCACACCAATGATTGGAAGGTTCTTAAATTGCACGCCTTCTGTAATACCCAAGTTTAATAATTGCGTAATTTGTGACTCGGCAAGTGGTGACATTTGATCGTACGTAACAACAGCCATCAGCGATTCAGCAGGGGAGAGCGACACAAGTTTCTCAGCCATTTGTGAGCCAATGTAGGCATCGGCAAGTGTGTGGGCTGACGGGCTTGCTAGCATAGCTGCAGCTAACGTAGATAGGGCGAACTTCTTCATATTCTTCTCCAAATTCTTGAGGCTGCGCTTTTTCTTAGATGCTTAAGACAATCATTTGACTTGTTGTGTCGTTAGCATTACCGAACGCGTTTATGTTGCTGAAGCGCATGGCATTCGTGCCATGTACTTAATTAAAACGCGGCGTTTTTTGATTAACGTCATCGCAGCAAAGTACGCACTAATAGTGGCCGTTTGAATTTTGTTCGAACATAGGGGTTTCACCCTAAATGTGTGACTTTTTTTGATGTAATAATGTGCAAAATTGCTACAAAGGTTTAATAAAAAATGTCACGTTAAGCACCTATAGTAATGGCGTATGTTGGCGAAATTTAAACATTTATTAGTTTTTGTTTATGTCTTGTTCGCTCTGTTTTCTCCCAAGAGGAGTTTGTCATGAAGTTTGATTCAATTAAGTCTCGATTGGTTTTAATGACCCTTATCTGTGTGATTGGAATGGCTATGCTGGTGATAAGTCAGCATTATTTCACTCAGCGTTTAATTGGCTTAAATCAGCAGCGAGATGCGCTACTGAGAATGGGGCAAGATTTGCTTCAGATGAGACGACACGAAAAGGATTTCTTACTTCGCCACGGCACCGATTACTTTGACAAGTTTCTTCAGCAGTCCTATTTGTTCAAGGGGCGACTTACTACCCTTGTCCCCATGTTCAATGAATACCGTCTTCCTGTGGCCGATGTCGAAAGCCTGTCTGCCTCAATGGAGGCCTACAGTGGGGTATTCCAACAGGTTGTCTCTCTTCAAGAGCGAATTGGGCTCACGCAAAATGACGGGCTGAGAGGGCGTATTTCCGAGCTAGAAAAGGTACTCAACGAAGGGGCACTTTCTCAAGACCCATTATCAAGAGAGTTGTTAACCAATATTCAACTCGCCACGCGAAATTATCAAATAACCCAAGAAGGGTATTATGCGAAGTTGATGAACGAAATGACTGAGCGTTTAGTTGCTGATTACCGCAATAGTTCGGCGCTTGATGAGTCATTGATACAATATAGAGAAGCGCTGTTGCAATTAGTTGATGCGTTCACAACGTTTGGTGTAACTCACAATGAAGGCCTTCGCGGAGAGTTCAGACAAAGCGCACATAATGTGGAGACACAGCTAAAGGGTGTCGATACCGCCTTGAAACCTATGATTGAACAACAAGAAGGCCAAGTGCGTATTTACAGTCTAAGTATTGCTGCGCTCACGTCTATCGTGTTAATTCTGGTATTGATCAAGAGTTTTGCGACATTTCACCGCGCTTTTGTTAACTTTCTTACTTTCTTTTATCGCTGTAAGCGTCAGTATCAAATGATTGATACGAGAAAGTTAGGGTTTGCAGAGTTAAAATCACTCGCAGAATTGGCGAATGAAATGGTCGAGTCCAAAAGAGATATTGAGGCGCGGCTAGCAAGTGTAGAAGCCGAGTTGGCCACTAAGAAAGCCTCATAACCACAGAGGGCACTTTTATTTCTTAAGCGGTCGACTCATTATTGCATCAATAAGGTATAAGCCAAGCAAGGTAGAAGCAAAAATGAAGTTTAACCGCTTAGGAAATAGCGACTTACAGGTGTCGGATGTGTGTTTGGGCACAATGACATGGGGCATTCAAAACACCCAGCAAGATGCAGACGAGCAAATGGCGTTTGCCCTGGATAAAGGCGTGAACTTTGTCGATACGGCCGAAATGTATCCTGTTCCCCCAAATGTAGATACCTATGGCGATACAGAGCGCATTATCGGTAATTGGATTTCGCGGAACGAATCAAAGCGCTCTGACATTGTTTTAATGACTAAAATTGCTGGCAGCGGTTTGAAATACATTCGCAACGCAGGGCCCATTACAGCTGACGCTATCGCAAACGCACTCACCTATTCATTAGAGCGCTTAAAAACCGATTATATCGACGTTTACCAGCTTCATTGGCCGAATAGAGTTACACCTCATTTCGGTAAGCATTGGCCGGATGGTGCTGATCCAACCAAAACCAATCGAGAAAAAGAACTGGATGGTATGCGTGATATCCTTTTAGGCATTAAGCGCGCGCTGGATGAAGGGAAAATTAGACACTGGGGGCTGTCAGATGACACGCCTTGGGGCATTCACGCCTTTCTTACACTTTGCAAAGAGCTGGATATGCCGCTTCCAGTTTCTATTCAAAATGAGTTCAGTTTACTTCATGCGAAAGACTGGCCTTATTTAATTGAAATGTGTGAACTAGAGAACATTGCTTACCTTCCGTGGTCGCCGTTAGCAACGGGTATGTTAAGTGGTAAGTATCAGGATGGAGCCAGACCGGAAGGTAGTCGTTGGACACTAGCTCAGCGTATGGGGTTATTTAGAGATAAAGCGCCAGCGCAGGCAGCTACAGCTGAATATATGAAGATTGCAGAAAAAGCAGGAATAACACCTTCGCAGCTCGCGTTGGCGTGGTGTAAGCAAGTGCCTGGTGTTACCTCAACAATTATTGGCGCTACCACTGTGCCTCAACTTAAAGAAAATATAGACGCGTTTGATATTTCACTTTCGAAGGAAACATTAGACGACATTCACGGTGTACTAAGGCAGTATCCTTTAGGCTTCTAAGCGAATTTTTTCTTCCTAAGAATGGCGGGGTAGCACTTCACTCCCCCGTCATTTTTGTGTAATACGCACGTCATATTATGTGTTTTTCAAGTATGAATTTGTGCGTATTATGTCAATGATTGACCCTCAACTAGCCCAGAACAGCGTGCTAGAAAAAGCACATAACTGGCGTAAGTGGCTTCTTTTAGCCTTGTTAGTCTATGTGATGTTATTAGCTGTCAGCATGATTGGCAGCGGATTCAAATTTGCTACTGGCGACCACGCGAAATCTCTTTTTAGTTTTGCTTCTAATCCTGTCATGGGATTGATTATTGGTATGGTGTGTACCGCACTTATTCAGTCTTCAAGTACGGTTACCTCTATTATTGTCGGAATGGTAGCGGGTGGTTTACCCATAACTATCGCTATACCCATGATGATGGGCGCCAACATTGGGACCAGTATTACCAACACCTTGGTGAGCCTTGGTCATGTTGCAAAAAAAGATGAGTTTCAAAGAGCCTTCAATGCGGCCACTATTCATGACTTCTTCAATGTACTGTCGGTACTAATTTTCTTACCTCTTGAAATGGCGTTTGGTATTTTGGAGTTTTTAAGTGCCCAATTGGTTGCGCTTATCCATACAGGTGAAGCCATCGGTGTGTCTGGTGTTAATCCTATTAAAGCGATGACGCAACCGGTAACAGACATAGTTACACAAGCATTCTCCTTTTTACCTTCTATTTATCCGGGCGTAGCGAAAATAATTCTTGGTATCGGCCTTATTATGTTTTCAATTACCTACATGGGTAAAATTATGAAATCACTTATGGTAGGCAAGGCAAAGGCGTTATTGCATACCAGCATAGGAAAAGGGCCACTCTCTGGAATAACGTCGGGTGCTGTGATGACAGTGCTAGTGCAATCCTCGTCAACCACCACATCGCTCATGGTTCCTTTGGTTGGCAGTGGAATTTTAAAAGCTAAGGATATCTATCCGTTCACATTGGGCGCAAATATAGGCACATGTATCACTGCGCTTATCGCAGCGTTGGGTGTAGTGGGGGTTAATAGTGGATTTGCACTACAAATAGCGCTTGTGCACCTGATTTATAACGTTCTGGGCGTTACGCTTATTTACGGGCTGCCTTTATTGCGCAATATTCCGCTCAATTTGTCTTATCAATTATCAGTGATAGCGGCAGAGCGGAAAATGTACGGCGCAGCTTATATCGGTGGCTTATTCTTTATTATGCCTTTGGGTATTATCTTCACTACTATGTAGCTAATGTAGCGCGCCATTCTATTTTTCTGTATGCACAAAAAAACGGCGCTGATGAGCTCAGTGCCGTTTCTCTTTTTTAACTTAGTGCATGTATTAGAATGCGTATTTTGCTGAAACTTGGAAGCGGTTCATGTCGCCTTCAAGGCCGGCTTCAATTTCACGCTTTGCGAAAGCGTATTCAGCGCCAACGGTTAGCGCTTTAGTTGGCGAGTACAAGTAGTTTACACGTGTGCTATAAGTGCTTTCAGTGGTAGCTAAACCCGTTAATGATACGTCATTGTCTGCTTCAAACGCCGAGAACATGATGCTACTGCGCGCTTTTTCGCTCCACTTGTGACGATACGCAACGCCGTAACCTGTTGAGTCTATGGCTTCAAGGTCGCCGCTTTCGGTAAGTACTGCACCATTAACTGCGTTTAGCGCAGAGTATCTGCCTAAACCTTTACCCGTGTTGAACGTGAAGCGAATATCGTCGCCATTAGACAAATTGTATTTACCGGTTACCGATACACCAAAGCTGGTTTCGTCCGCATCAATGCCAGCGGCATTATCGTAAGACAACTGTCTTAATAAGCCCGCTACTTTTACATAACCCCAGTCATACTTTGACGTATAGGCAGCTACAAAGTCTGGAACGCTGCTGTCGTCACTCGTAATTCGGCTACCACCGCCAAATGGCGTAATGGTTGATTCTGGGTTTTCAAGCGCAAGCTGTAGGCCGCCGTTGGTATATCTCACCATAACTTGACGGGCAAAGGTGATGCCGTCAGTGGTACCAATAAAATCAAGTGATTCTGGTAATGAACCTACGTCCATAAAGGTCGTCCATGTTTGGCCCACCAACCAATTCTTGTAAGTTAAGTACGCGTGGCGTACTCGCGGAGTGTAGGAGTTACTGATTCGCTCATCACCGCCGCTAGTTACAAGGAAGTCGAGTTCGAATACACCGTTAATTGTGTCGCCTTCAGCCGTAGGCGTTGACGTTGCAAAGCGGAATCGTGACGTTCTGATATGCGCGTCAAATTGTGGATCTTCGTCAACGCCACCAACAGGTGTTAGTGAAGGAATATAGAAATCGCGACCTACGCTACCTGATGCAATGGTGCCATCTGAGTAGTCACTAACCATAGCGTCGACTTTAACGTAGCCTGTGAATTTCACACTTGTGTCGCCGATTGTTGCTGCTTGTGCTGCACCTGTAGATGCTGCCAGGCACAGCGCTACTGCTGTAACCGTATTTTTTATTTTAGCTTTCATCGTGTCTGTTCCAAAAAAGTGGTTAAATAAATGTAAATTCAACGTTAACATTGCTGATTGTGTACTTATTATCTAAAAATTAAATAAGCCAATGGTCGCATAAGACTATAGTCGTAATACTTTTCTAGTAGAACCTTAGTTGTATGCTGCTAAGACCAAAGTCTCATTTTGCTTTGTGGGTGAATGGCTAGAGTGTTTCACCATACAACAAGAATTTTACATCATTGATATTGGAGGCAATCTTTATGACCGCCAGCAAAACTTATCCTGTGCCTGAGAACATTCTTCAGTCTACACATCTAACCGCATCTCAATATGATGAGATGTATAAGCAATCTGTAGAGCAACCTGAAGCGTTCTGGGCTGAGCACGCATCCATGCTTGAGTGGTATCAAAAGCCCACCAAAATTAAAAACACAATGTTTGGTGAAAACGATGTGTCTATTAAGTGGTTTGAAGATGGTGAGTTAAATGCCAGCTATAACTGTATTGACCGCCATCTAGCTGATAATGCTACAAAAGTTGCCTTTCACTGGGAAGGTGATTCACCAGAAGATAGCCAAGATATCACGTATCAACAAGTGCACTATGAAGTTTGTAAATTAGCGAATGCACTTAAAGAAATGGGCGTAGCAAAAGGTGATCGTGTTGCGATTTACATGCCGATGGTACCCGAGGCTGCCTACGCCATGTTAGCGTGTGCCCGAATAGGTGCAGTTCACTCAGTGATTTTCGGTGGATTTTCACCTAACGCTATTGCCGATCGTATCAACGACAGCAACGCCAAAGTCGTGATTACTGCAGATGAAGGCCGTCGTGCTGGAAGAAGTATTCCACTGAAAGCGAATGTGGATAAAGCACTGGCTGGTGATGCGTGTCCGTCTATTACTCATGTTTTAGTTCATAAGCTAACAGGAGGAGACGTAGACTGGAATGCTAAGCACGATGTGTGGTGGCATGACGCTGTTGATGGCGTGTCAGCGCAGTGTGAACCAGAGGTAATGAACGCGGAAGACCCACTGTTTATCCTCTATACATCAGGCTCTACTGGAACGCCAAAGGGTGTAGTACACACTACGGGCGGGTATCTCTTATATTCTGCGATGACCTTTAAATATGCTTTTGACTACAAAGAAGACGATGTTTATTGGTGTACCGCTGATGTAGGCTGGATCACAGGCCACAGCTACATGGTTTATGGCCCAATGGTGAACGCCGCATCACAAGTGTTCTTTGAAGGCGTACCAACTTATCCAGACGTTAAACGTATTGCTCAAGTAGTAGAAAAATACAAAGTAAATAGTTTATATACCGCACCAACTGCTATCCGCGCATTAATGGCGCACGGAGATGTTCCAACTGAAGGGTGTGATGTCTCATCGCTTCGCCTTTTGGGGACAGTAGGTGAGCCTATTAATCCTGAAGCATGGGAATGGTACCACCGCGTAATTGGTATGAGCCGTTGTCCTATTATCGATACATGGTGGCAGACAGAAACAGGTGGACACATGATCCTGCCTTTGCCTGGCGCTACGGAGTTAAAGCCTGGCTCAGCGACTCGCCCATTCTTCGGGATTCAGCCAGCGCTATTTGATGCTGACGGTAATGAGCTTGAAGGGGCAGCAGAAGGTAATCTTGTTATTAAAGACAGCTGGCCGAGCCAAGCTCGAACGGTTTATGGCGATCATCAGCGCTTTATCAACACCTACTTTAGCGCATACAAAGGTGTGTACTTCACCGGTGATGGTGCTCGTTGCGATGAAGATGGCTTTTACTGGATCACTGGTCGTGTAGATGACGTGCTAAACGTTTCTGGTCACCGTTTGGGCACCGCTGAAATCGAAAGCGCACTTGTTGCCCATCCTAAAGTAGCTGAGGCTGCCGTTGTTGGCTTCCCACATGATATCAAAGGGCAGGGTATCTACGTTTACGTAACACCAAATGAAGGGGTTGAAGCAAATGAAGCCCTTACTAAAGAGCTTAAGGCGTGGGTGCGTCAAGAGCTAAGCCCGATTGCTACACCTGATATGATCCAATGGTCTCGTGGATTACCTAAAACCCGCTCTGGTAAAATTATGCGCCGTATTTTGCGTAAGATTGCCGCCAATGAGCATGAGCAATTAGGTGACACATCAACGTTGGCGGATCCATCGGTTGTTGATACACTGATAGAGGAACGTCTAAATAAGTAGAAACTAAGGATATAGACAATGATAACCCTTCTAATCGCTGATGATCATCCGCTGTATCGCGATGCACTAAGAGGCGCGTTGTCGTTGTCACTTCCAGCCTTAACCCTCAAAGAGGCGGGAGACCTTAACACTACAGTCGATATTCTCAACAATGAGGATATCGACTTATTGTTGCTTGATTTGCACATGCCGGGTAGCAATGATTTGTTTGGCTTGCTGCATATTCGAAAACTCTTTCCCGAACTTCCTGTTGCCGTAGTCTCTGGCACAGAAGACACCACACTTATTTCAAAGATTATTAGCGTGGGCGCGCTAGGGTTCATCCCCAAAACTGCCAGTGCGCAAGATATTGCAAACGCCGTAGAAGCAATTCTGGATGGCGATGTATGGCTACCTGATAACTTAAGTGAAGACGTTGATGAGGTGAATGAAGAGTTCTCTGAATTAGCGGATAAAGTTGCCTCGCTAACGCCCTCGCAATACAAGGTGCTTTGTTACATGCGAGACGGCTTGCTGAACAAGCAAATTGGCTTTAATTTAGATATCGCAGAGGCCACGGTTAAAGCGCATGTCACTGCTATCTTTAAAAAGTTGGGCATAAACAACCGCACACAAGCGGTACTTATTGCTTCACAACTTGAGTTGGAGCCGCCAGCTCAGTAGCGTCGAACTTAAGCACGGCTTCTGAGGTAGCAAATTCCGGTAAGAACTTTTCCAATGCCAAGCGGCTTTGTTCACTTAGCAAAGGATTGTCAATTTCAATAACCGTTCGCCCTTCGGTAAGTGCCATACCTTCTCTAAAGTTATCATGAGCTAACAGTAGCTCCTGAAACTTACCCGTTTCGAAGAGCCTTAACAGACCCTCAGCTATCCGCCCTGCTAATGCCTGATTGTCGCTTCCTACAAAGAAAAAGATGGGGCTTGGGTATGAAATGATAAGGTGATCGTCGATAGTCAGACCGCGTGAGAGCGCCTTGTCAGCGAGTTCTTCTTTAATTTCCATAACACTTCTTGGAAACATATCAGCGAAGCCTTCCGAAACAATGCGAAATGACGCCCGGTAGGTCGTTTCCAACACCGGGATATCGTTTGCGCGAAATATCTTCGTATCGGGCCAGTCGTAGCCCAAAACCGCTCGGTATGCTCGTAACGCGTTTAATGACTTTACTTCTTTAAGTCGCGTATCGCCTTCTCTGACCAGCAGTGCACGCTTACCAAAAAGACCCGCCATAATGGGAATGCGAATGGGCAGGAACTGACGTTCACGCTCTGTCGAGGTAACGCTCCACGTCACGTCTAGCATGTGGTGTTCAAGGCTGCGTAGTTGACGCTCTTGCGCCGTTTCTTGGTCGCTGACAATCAGTTCAAAAGAGCCGTATTGAGGTTCAGTAACGCGCAGTGATTCTGTGAGAAGACGTTTAGCGTAGGCGTATACGGCGTCTCGCCCAGGGTGAATATTTGGCAGGCGGAGAACGGTGTGAGGTAAGTCAGTACTTACCTCGTTTGTGTTTTGCTGCTGAGCATTAGCACTCAATAGTGTAAATACACTCAACAGCAGAGAGGCAACACTTAGGGCTTTTTTCGTAACGTCCATATTTTGTATTTCATGCACTAAACGCATGCCTTACTGCAAGTTGCCGCAGGTTTTAACGCTGAATATCCATTGGCAAACTTGTATTGCTAGTCTTTTCCCGTCAGCAAAAAGTCGTGCTCGGGGTCTACAATAAATTGACCCCTCATCGCTTCTCTTCCGAGCAGCATCAAATAGGTCATTTCAGAGCGGTCCGTTAGGGTTAACTGAATATCCCACTGGTACCCGTCCATTATTATAGGCGTAATTATAACATAGCGCTTCTCAAGTGTAGCCGTTGAGCTTTTTACGCGTTTTTGTCCTTCTACACGTGCTTCTCTGCGAACCACGCGTTCAACGTTGTGAATGTCGGGATGGATATCAAATTTAATCCATAATTCACCGTCTTGATCAAACTCTTCAATGTTGTCAACATGAAGTGAAGACGTTGCCGCCCCTGTATCAACGCGTACGTTCAAATCAGAGATGGCGAGTTTTGGTAAATCGCACAGCTCTACCGCACCAACAATTTTTTTATTGTTCATCAGTTTTTCTACCAATTTTATAAAACAGGACCCTGTTCTGGTGGCAATAAATTGTCTTGTAATAATTCTACGTGTTCTGCAACAGTATCAGGCTCTGA
Organism: Alteromonas sp. DY56-G5; assembly: GCF_041414725.1. NCBI lineage: Bacteria > Pseudomonadati > Pseudomonadota > Gammaproteobacteria > Alteromonadales > Alteromonadaceae > Alteromonas > Alteromonas sp. DY56-G5. The sequence continues at coordinate 37,181 of NZ_JANHZQ010000014.1, forward strand.
AAAGTATGCAATGTGGTATACCGCTTCACCTTCTTGGGTAAGTGGAATATTTTGTTTACCAATTACAACACCTTCTGCAGGGCTTTCAAGGCTATCTAAATAATTGCCAAACGGATCAGCAATAATGGCCAGTTTGTCACCTTTTTCAACATGGTCACCTAGCTGTGCTAAATGCGTCACAAATCCACTTTCTGGCGCGCGAACCCATCCACTTTGGCGCGCTATAAAACGCTCGATACTGTGGCCCTTACTGCGGCTTTTATTCAGCATGCCCAAATGACGCATGGTATTAATAATGCCTCTTACGCCGGCACGAATAGAAAACTCGTCATAACGTAACGCTTGGCCTGCTTCGTAAAGCAGAATTTTAACGCCACTTTCACTGGCCGCTTCGCGCAAAGAGCCATCGCGTAACTCTGCGTTAAGTAGTACAGGTACGCCAAACGCTTTTGCCATTTCCAGTACTTCTGGGTCGTCTAAGTCAGCGCGAATCTGTGGCAAGTTACTACGGTGTATAGCGCCGGTGTGAAGGTCAATGCCGACATCGCACTTACTTACCACTTCTTTGAAAAACAAGTTGGCTAACCTACCGGCAAGCGAACCTTTTTTACTCCCTGGAAAACTGCGGTTCAAATCGCGTCTATCGGGTAAATAACGAGACTGGTTTAGTACGCCGTACACATTAACCATAGGCACCGCGATAAGGGTTCCTCTTATCCGCTCAATCGCTTTTGAGCGGATAAGTCTGCCTACTATTTCGATGCCATTTAATTCGTCACCGTGAATGGCTGCGCTGACGAACATAATGGGACCTGGTCGCTTTCCTCGTTTAACGTAAACCGGAATGCTCATATTGGTGGCCGTGTACAGCGGCGGCATTTCTAACTCAATCTTTTTTGTTTCGCCAGGAGCAATGTTTTCACCCCCAATTCTTAAAACATCATTTACCACTAACGTTTTCCTATATTTACGTTATTGCATAGCAAAGGGTAAAGGGCGCTAGCCCTTTCCACGGGTTTTTGTTTTGTGCGGCTCTGCACTTTTTTCAATGAACTCAATGATCATACTGGCGACATCTTTATTGGTCGCCTTCTCAATGCCTTCAAGGCCCGGCGAAGAGTTTACTTCCATAACGACTGGACCGTTGTTCGAACGAAGAATATCTACGCCACAACAATTTAGTCCCATCGTTTTAGCCGCATCTACCGCTGTTTTGCGTTCCGCTGGACTTAGGCGAACTAAACTTGCATGACCGCCACGGTGAAGGTTAGAGCGGAATTCCCCAGGTGCTGCTTGGCGCTTCATCGCTGCTACAACTTTTCCACCTACCACGAAGCAACGAATATCTGCACCGCCCGCTTCTTTAATGAACTCTTGCACTAAAATACTGGCGTTAAGGCCCATAAAGGCTTCAATGATCGACTCTGCCGCTTTTTGCGTGTCGGCCAATACCACGCCAATACCTTGCGTGCCTTCAAGTAACTTAATAACCACTGGGGCGCCGCCAACCGTTTTAATAACATCGTCGATTTTGTCAGGGTGGTGTGCAAAGCCTGTTCTAGGCATACCTATGCCTTTACGTGATAAAAGCTGCAATGAACGCAATTTATCTCGAGAGCGGCTGATAGCAACCGACTCGTTAAGGCTGTATGTGCCCACCATTTCAAATTGGCGAACGACCGATGTGCCGTAAAAGCTAACCGATGCGCCAATTCGCGGGATCACTGCATCGTAATAGGGTAGTCGCTTACCGTTATAGCGAACTGACGGTCGCGCACTGGTGATATCCATGTAGCAGTGCATGGTATCGATAACGTCAACCTGATGCCCGCGAGCCTGCCCAGCTTCGACTAAGCGTGAAGTAGAGTAAAGACGAGGATTTCTAGAAAGAATTGCAATGCGCATTATAAAAAAGCCTGTAGTTTGTGTTTTATTTTGTCGTTTTATCGACCAATCTATTACCACGTTAGAACGTGATGATACCAATCCGTATAGATAATTGCCCATTCAGAAGGCGCTGGCAAGTTTCCTAGCGAAGCGTGGGAATGCAGGAATGGCTGTTCCCTTTCAAATTCCCAGAATGAAGCTAGGAAGCTTGCCAGACCTTCCCGAAGGGCGAGTTTAAAATGTCCGTACTCTTTGTTGTGTCACCTTGATGTAGAACCACTATACCTGCGGTAACACGCCGCGATTACGAACATTTTAACTCTCGCTGAGTGGGTAATTATCTATGCGGACTGGTATTAATTAGACAAGTCATTTTTGCGCGCATACTAATGTAAGTGTTCGGGGGTGTCTTACGAATAATTCTTGTTGTGTCGATTGCTTTTAATGCATGAACTTGAGTGTTTTTCACGTTAGCATTAGAGCGCGTTGGCCTTTCTAACGTAAAATCAGAATTTAAGGTCAGTCTGCTTAACGAAAAAATGTAAGGATTTGGGTTAATGAATGAGTGGTGGCATGGGTTTTTGGCGTGGTTAACTCAGTACCAGTCAAATGTCGTGTGGAGTGGTTTGGTTTTACTAATTTATTTGGCGATGTCTCGTAAGTTGCTACCAAAATTAGAAACCAACATCGTAAAGTCAAAGCTAAAATCAAATAGTGCTATTAAAGGACTTTTTGCTGCACGGGTTATTGTCGCTACAGTATCGTTAGCCTTGTTGTTGCTAGCATGGGGGATCGATTTTTCTGGGCTCTTAGTGCTTTCCACTTCTATCATCACGGTAACCGGTGTTGCGCTTTTTGCTAGTTGGTCACTCATCAGTAACATCACTGCGTATTTTATTTTGCTCACAAACGTAGCGTATCGCAGAGGTAATTATGTGCGCATTCTCGACGGCGATAACTTCATTGAAGGTGTGATTGCCGATGTAGGGCCGTTTAGCACGCGCTTGCTTACTGCTGAGCGTGAAACCCTCATGTATCCTAATAACCTAATTTTAACCCGTCCTGTTTTGCTCAACCCTAAAGAGAAGTGGGGAGCAATGGGAAAAGTGGTGGCGAAGTCGAGCGTAGAAACGCCGGTGGTTAAAATTGAAGAAAGTAAACCACACGACGAATTACTCTAGACGTCTTTCCTTACTCACATAGCGAAAAACCTGCAGCGAGCTACTAGCTACACGTTTTTCGCCTCCCTGATGTAGCGCGTCATACTTTGAAGTAGTGCGCGCAGTTTCGCTGGTTTTAGCGGTTTAGCTAAGAAGTTTACGCCTTGGGCTTTACACTGTGTAACTAAGCTTTCATCTGGTGTCGCCGTAATAAGCGCTGCTGGCACCACAATATTAAGTCGATGTCTTATCTCTTCAATCAAAGCTAGCCCATTTTTCTCGCTGTCATGACTGAGCTGATAATCCATGAGTAAGATTTGAGGCTGAATAGTCTCACAGACTTTCAACGCGTCATCCCAGTTGTTTGCAAGCACCACATTGATTCCCCATTTCTGTAATAGGGTCTGCATGGCATCTAAGTTCTCTCTTTGATCGTCCACGCAAAGCACGTCCATTCCTGTAAATGTTGTACTGCGGGGCTTTGCTGTAACGTTGGATACCTGTTTTGGCTCAGCTTTATCCAAGCTAAACGCAAAGCAGCTGCCTTTGCCTATTTTTGAGGTAACACTAATATCGCTGTTCAACTGCAGACTTAAACGTCGTACAACCCCCAAGCCAAGACCTATACCATGTTCCTTGCTTTCGTTTGCGCGGAAAAAGTCACCAAAAATGCTGTCTTTTTTATCGGTAGATATGCCAATGCCTGTGTCGATAACTTTGAAATAAACGGTGTCTTTGACAGGCTTGATAATGAACAAGACGCGGCCATTTTCCGTGTATTTCACCGCATTTGAAAGCAAGTTTTGCGTTATTCGGTATAAGTACGTTTTGTCAGCTTTTACCCAGCACGGGCGTATAATCGCTTTAAAACCAAGTCCTTTTTCCCGCGCGCGCATTGCCATTTCGTCCACAAGTGGTGACAGCAGGGTCCTTACATCAATAGACTCAATATCGGGTTTCATTTCACCTTGATCTAAGCGTGCGATATCCAGCAAAGTGCCAATCAGTGTTTCGCTAGACGTCACGCTATGGCTAAGCTTTTGAATAATGGCTAGCGCTGACTCAGTCAGTTCTTGTTCTTCAAGGGCGCTCACGTAGAGCTTGGCCGCATTTAGCGGCTGCAAAACATCATGGCTTGCGAGCGCCAAGAAGCGGGTTTTACTAGCATTGGCATCTTCTGCAGCCTTTCGTGCCCTTATCAGTTCTTTCTCGGCATCAGAGCGCCGTTCTATTTCAAGTCGAAGCTCGGCGTTTATGGAGTGTACTTCTTCAGTACGCTTCTTAATACGAGCCTCAAGGTCAATGTTTGATTCTTCAAGCGCTTGCTGTATTTCCACGTGTCCGGTGATGTCGTTGAAGCTTGTTACGAAGCCTCCGCCAGGTAAAGGATTACCTACCATCTCAATAACCCGTCCATCCATTCGTTGTCGCGTGAAGCGATGGGGCATACCAGAGCGCAAATGAGCCAGCCTTTTTTCCACTTCACCGTCTACGTTATCTGTGCCGAACTCACCTTGTGAAGCGTTATACCGAATAAGCTTTTCTATAGGCGTACCTACTGCCAACAAGTTATCAGGGTAAGGGTAGAGGTTGGCATAGCGTTTATTCCACGCTACCAAATTTAAGTGTTTGTCGACTACGCTAATGCCTTGGTCCATGTTTTCAAGTGACGTGAGTAGTGCAGTCATATTAAATTGCATGGCTTGCGTTGTGTCATCGAAGAAGTTGATAACCTCGGTAAAGTCCATCTTCTTACCACGCAATGCACTGTCTAGTAGTACTTTGGCACTCGACGCGCCAATAACGCCACCCAAGGCGCGTTCGCAAAATGATAAAAACGACTCATTTGGCGTATCGTCGTGCTTTAATTGGCAATTATTGAGTTGCTGATATTGCTCTAATAATTGTTCACAACGACCGGATCCCATAAAGGTCGACAATAACGTTATGAGATCGGAGACGGTCACGTTAGTTGCCTGCGCTTTAACGGTGTTGTTAGTGGAAATGGCAGGAGATACAAAGGCCTCAGCTTGCATTCTGTCGATAAGACGCTGCGGTGCAAAGTGTGAAAAGAGTATGTAAACAAAACTGTTCGCCGCTAAGCTAATCATGGCGCCTTGGCTAATGAGTTCATTTTGTTCCATTTGTGAAACTTGCTCGCTCACAATGGGAAGCACAAGCCACAATACCCAAATCACTAATCCCACCATTAGCCCTGCGTAAACCCCGTGCGCATGCGCGCGCTTCCAGTAAAGTCCGCCAACAATGGCTGGCATAAGCTGGATAACTAACGAGAACGCAATAAGCCCAATTGAATGAAGCGAGCGGCTGCTGGTCATTTGCTGGTGGTACAAAAACGCCATAAGCAAGATAAACGCGATGACGATACGGCGAATAAGCCTGATTTTGCTCGACACGTCCTGTTTGTCATCGGTATTGCCTGTAAATGCAAGAATGCGCGGCAAAATCACATCGTTGGTGAGCATAGTACTCAGCGTGAGTGTTGCCACAATGATCATAGCTGTTGCGGCAGAGAGCCCACCTACAAAGACAATCACTTGAAGAAGAACTGACTCTGAAAATACAGCCAGCGACAGTACGTAAGAGTCGGGCTCGATATTAGCGCCAGCAAAAATGGCTTTGCCTGCAATGGCGATAATAGGAATTACCGCTGAAATAATGGTCAGGTAGAGAGGGAATAACCACCTTGCCGTGCGCAGATGACCTAGGCTTAGGTTATCAATAATGGCAACGTGAAACTGCCTAGGCAAACAAACAATGGCCGCTGCCGCCATGATAGTTTGAGCGATGAAAGTAAACGAACCAAACTGCGCCAAGGCTATTTCATTGGTGAAACTTTCGAAGAATGGACCAGACTGGGTGCGCTTCCACGCACTATAACCAACAATGGCAACCAGCACTAACGCCAGCAATTTAATGGTCGACTCGAAGGCGATAGCCAGCATCAAACCCCGTCGGTATTCGGTGACGTCCGTTTGCCGGGTACCGAAATATATTGCGAATGCCGCGATGAAGCCAGTGGCGGCAATAATAATGCCGTTGCTGTTAGGCTGCTGAGTAAGGAGTTGGAAAGTAGCGCCCACTGCTTTTAATTGAAGCGCGATATAAGGAATAGTGGCAAGGAGCGCGATAAGTGTAACTACCAAAGCTACGGTTTGGCGCTTGCCATAGCGCGACGCGATGAAGTCGGAAATGGTAGTGATGTGTTGCTTCTTGCTGACGAGGGTTAACTTGTAAATAAACTTATAACCCAAGACGTAAACGAGAATAGGCCCAAGCATGATTGGCAGGTAAATCCAGGTGTCTCTACTTGCTTGGCCTACCATGCCGAAAAAAGTCCATGCGGTACAATAAATAGCGAGGGCCAGCGAATATATAGCGGGATGTGACGTTAGTGCTCTAGCGGTGGGCGAGTTCTTTTCACCCCAACTCGCCAGTGAAAACAGCAAGAAGAGGTACAGTACTGCAAGTGTTACCCAACCAAAAACCATAACGTTCCTTTTAACTTAGTTTTAACAATGCTGTCGCTATTATAATCATTTCGACCATGGTCTACCTACGACCATGGTCTCATTTTGAATTTTTAAAGGCAGGTCTAGAGTAATACGCGAGCTCCTAAATGCTTGACTTTGCTGCCTGTGATTGTTTTTCCTCAACCACGTAACACGCAGCAATAACGTTAACAAAGCCGGGCGTTAGGAATATGTAAAATCATAACAATCAATTAACCTGACATGAGGGTGAAACAATGGCATTTAGAAACGAAGAGGACAAAAAAGCGTATTGGAGGGAGAATCTCGCTCTTCTCGCCAAGCTTTTAGTCGTTTGGTTTATCGTATCATTCGGTGCCGGCATTATTTTTGTCGATATCTTAAATGAAATCCAATTTTTTGGCTTTAAATTAGGCTTCTGGTTTGCGCAGCAGGGCGCAATTTACGTATTTGTTGCATTGATCTTTGTCTACATGGCGAAGATGAACGCCATGGACAAACGCTACGGCGTAGATGAGGAGTAAATCATGGACGTTCAAACTTTAACGTTTATTATCGTTGGCGCATCGTTTGCGCTTTATATCGCCATCGCTATTTGGGCTCGCGCAGGCTCAACTAACGATTTTTACGTTGCAGGTGGCGGTGTACCTCCCGTTATGAATGGGATGGCAACGGCAGCAGATTGGATGTCGGCAGCCTCGTTCATTTCAATGGCGGGTCTTATCTCATTTATGGGGTATGACGGTGCAGTATATCTAATGGGGTGGACAGGTGGTTATGTTCTACTTGCGCTTTGTTTAGCTCCCTATTTACGTAAATTTGGCAAATTCACGGTACCTGACTTCATTGGGGATCGTTACTACTCACAAACCGCGCGTACAGTTGCTGTATTTTGTGCAATCTTCGTTTGCTTTACATACGTTGCAGGTCAAATGCGTGGCGTAGGTGTGGTATTCAGCCGCTTCTTAGAGGTTGATATTGTGTCTGGCGTGGTTATCGGTATGGTTATCGTGTTCTTCTACACCGTACTTGGCGGTATGAAAGGCATTACTTACACGCAAGTTGCACAGTATTGTGTAATGATTTTCGCCTACATTGTGCCGGCGGTATTTATCTCTATGATGGTAACAGGACATATCCTGCCGCAAACCGGCTTTGGTGCAACCTTAGCAGACGGTTCGGGGGTGCATATGCTGCAGAAACTCGATAATTTATCTGTCGAGTTAGGCTTTAACGAGTACACCTCAGGAACAAAAAGTACCATTGATGTATTCTTTATCACCTTTGCGTTAATGGTAGGTACAGCGGGTCTTCCACACGTAATCGTTCGCTTCTTCACTGTGCCTAAAGTTCACGATGCGCGTAAATCTGCAGGCTATGCACTAGCGTTTATCGCAATTCTATATACCACAGCACCGTCACTAGCAGCGTTTGCCCGTGTGAATATGATCGAAACCATTAATGGACCTGAAATGACGGGAACCAGCTATGAAGAAGCGCCGTCGTGGATTAAAAACTGGGAACAAACTGGCCTTATTTCATATGAAGATAAGAACGGTGATGGCAAGATGTTCTATTCGGGTGACGAGCGCAACGAAATGAAAGTTGACCGCGATATCATGGTATTGGCTAATCCTGAAATTGCGAACTTACCTGCGTGGGTTATTGCACTCGTTGCAGCGGGTGGTGTGGCAGCAGCACTGTCAACGTCCGCAGGCTTGCTGCTGGTTATTTCAACCTCTGTTTCCCATGATTTACTGAAACGAAACTTTATGCCAAACATAACCGATAAAGCCGAGCTCATGTATGCGCGACTTGCTGCTGGGGTGGCCATTGTTATAGCAGGTTACTTCGGTATCAATCCGCCAGGCTTTGTTGCACAGGTGGTAGCATTTGCCTTCGGCTTAGCGGCGTCGAGTTTCTTCCCGGCAATTATTATGGGTATCTTCAGCAAGCGCATGAACGATAAAGGTGCTATTGCTGGTATGATTTCAGGTATTGCCTTCACTGCGGCTTACATTATTTACTTCAAATTTGTAAACCCAGCGGCCAATACGCCTGACAACTGGTGGTTTGGTATTTCTCCTGAGGGTATTGGTACCTTAGGTATGATGGTGAACTTCATTGTGGCTTTCCTTGTGTTCAAAGCAACAGATGAAGCGCCAGAAGAAATCCAAGAACTGGTTGAAAGCATTCGTTATCCTAAAGGAGCGGGTGAAGCATCAGCCCACTAAACTAATGTTGCCTTAAGATAGGCTTTAGCAAAATAAAACCAATCTACTGGCGAAAGTGAGTAGGTTGGTTTTTTCTTTTTGTGAACTGGACATTCCCTATGACTGCGATGGCTAAACAAGTTGAAGACTTTCTCAACACATCAGCACCTTTTGACGTGCTGGATAAAGAGCAGAAGCTTGAGCTAGTAAAACATACTGAATTGATTTACCTGACAGCGGATAATGTGGGCGACCTGCAAAAGGGCAGAGCGTCACTTTTTCTTATTCAAAATGGACAGTTTTCCGTCCAAGATTCAGATGCCCCTTTGCGCCATTTAAGTGAGGGCGACTACTTCGGCTACACCAATATAATGGAAAAACGTAATTTTTCATTAAGCATCAGTGTAGACAGTCCAGGTCTGGTTTACTGTTTTGAAGCGTCTGCTGTTATCCCGTTATTTGAACTGCCAGCAATTCGAAATTTTTTTGATGGGCTGCGCAATAATGCCCTTCAAAACCATGCTATTTCCGATAGTAATTCCATGTGGCTTTATAAAGGGCTTGAGGATGTTATTAATAAGTCTCCCGTGTCGGTGGACGTAGAAACGTCAATAACAGTGGCGGCGCAGATCATGACGAATCAAAAGGTATCGTCATTACTGGTTACACGAGAAGATAAACTTATTGGCATTATCACCGACCGAGACTTACGTTCAAGAGTGGTTGCCACCTCTCTCGATATTCATCATCCAGTCAGCCATATAATGACGCCTAATCCTGCGCAGATAATGGGAAATAGAACGCTATTTGATGCCTTGGCGCTTATGACCGAAAGGAACATCCATCACCTACCGGTTATCGACCAGAAAACCCTTGTGCCATTGGGTATGGTGACAGCCAGCGATATCATTCGTCATCAGCGTGGTAACGTTCTTTTTATTATTGGAGAGCTAAGCAAAGCGGAGAACCTTTACGAACTAACACGGCTATCCTGGCAGTTGCCGCATTATTTCTCTGCTCATGCGAAAAAAGCAGGGGACTATGACATTGCTGGCAAAATTTTATCTCAAGCTACCGATATTATGACAAGAAAGCTTATTGGCTTTTTCCAACAGGCTAACGGGAAAGCCCCCATGATGTTTGCGTGGCTTGTTTATGGATCGCAGGCAAGAGAAGATCAGACGATGGGTTCGGATCAAGACAATGGACTGCTTCTTGCTGAGCGGCCAAGCGAAGCGCAAGCAGAATATTTCGCAAAAATGGCTGATTATGTGTGTAACGGTTTGGCCAAATGCGGCATTAAACTGTGCGATGGTAATATTATGGCGAGCAATTCTAAACTTAGACTCTCGCTTGAGGAAGCCATTGAAGAAGCGAAGCGATGGGTAAAAGCACCAACTAAAGATGCGATTATGCACTTTAATATTTTTCTTGATGTTCGCTGCGCAGCCGGGGATATAAGTTTATTTAAGCAGTTGCAGCGTCAAAGGGCCCCCTTGATGAAGCAAAATATGTTCTTAGCAGCGCTTACGAGAAATAGTAACGAAATATCGGTTCCGCTTTCCATGTTTCAAAAGTTCATTTATGAAAAAGGCCGTAAAGAGAAGGACGTGATCGACCTTAAAACCCGAGCCGTGGCCTTAATTAACAATATCGCCCGTATATACGCGCTAGCTGATGGCGTGACGTTGCCTAACACACTTGCTCGGTTAGACGCGCTATCGGAAAATTCACAGCTCTCAAAAAGAGATGCGACTAACCTACGTGATATTTGGCTGTTTTTAAATCGTTTGCGTTGGCGTCATCAGTTGGAAAATAAAGTAACGGACAATCGTGTGTCGGTTTCAAGTTTATCATCGATAGAAAAGCATCAGCTAAAAGCCGCATTCAAGGCTATAGAGCGAACCAATCAAGCAATGGTTATGAAGTTTTCTGGCGGCGTAAGTTAACTCCATGATAACGCGAATAATCGAAGCCTGTGCATCGGTACTGTTTGGGAAGCGTCAATTCAGAAAGTCGTTACGTGATAAAACGTTGGGCGACACCCCTTTGGCGTCTGTTGATTTAGAGCTCACATCGTTAGACCCTGTGACAACTCAAATTACATCGATTGGCTATGTAAGTGGTTCAGCTGGAAAAATTACGCTTTCCTCCAGTGGCTATCACGTTATTAATACGTCAGCGGACTTAGGACAAAGCCCTGTAATACACGGATTGACCTTAGATATTTTGCAACAAGGCGAAGGCTTAGCAGACGCCATCAATTCATTGCTACCACTACTGAAGACACATGTTCTAATTTTTCACAATGCGCGATTAGATTTGATGGCGCTTGATAGTGCCTTCAAACGGTGTGGATTACCGCAGATGGAAGTGCTCTATATTGATACGCTTCAGCTCGCACTTTATCAGTTAAACAAACAACATCAGGTGTTACCGAGTAATAGTGCAACGCTAACGGTTTGTAGGCAACGATTAGACTTACCCGCGTTTCCTGAACACAACGCACTAGATGACGCGCTAGCGACAATGCAGTTGTTTTACGCCCAGCTAAATGAATTGGGAATTACTTTGGAGAATTCACTCGAGTCTTTGGCTCACACGAATGCTGTCGGCAGTTTTAAGCTGGGAGTACCGCATTAGCGTCTAGAGCAAGGCAACGCTAATTATAGTGCCTAAGCCTTAAGTTTTGTGGAATGACTCGATGCTTTTATTTTGCCAGCGCTTACTGCTGTCGGCGCCACGAGTTGATTTCGCCCAGAGGTTTTGGCCACATACAGATTTTTGTCTGCTTCTAACATGACGTAGTCGATAGTTTTATTGTCATCAGCATGCTTGACGGCTAAGCCAGCACTTAGCGTAACGCGTTCATACTCAGATGACGCATGAGGAATATTCAGGTCATAAACCGTTCGCAATAAGCGCTCAGTGACGGCCTTCGCGCCGTTTACATCGGTGTTAGGCAGAATAACCAAAAACTCTTCACCGCCAATTCTCACTAATTTGTCCATAGGTCGAAGTAGGGCGTCGTTGATCGTTTTACTGACCTTCCACAAACAGCTATCGCCATCTATATGACCATACATATCATTGAACAGTTTAAAGTGATCAACATCAAAAATAACCAAGGAGAGAGGAGTAACATTACGCAACCCATCTCTCACTAAACGGGGTAAATAGTCGTCTAAATAGTGGCGATTGTAGGCACCTGTTAACTTATCTACATAGATAAGCTTTTCGAGCAAATCGTTTCTAAGCTTGTGATTGATGTGTGATTTTACACGGTTGCGTAGGGTACAAGCGTTTACCGGCTTCACCACAAAGTCAACGCAGCCTGATTCCCAACATCTCGACTCTTCTTCATCACTTGACGAAGAGGTTACGAAAATAATAGGAATGTGAGCACACAACGGCTTTTTTCTTAACAATGCGGTGGTCTGATGCCCGTCTAATTCGGGCATTGAAACATCCATGAGGATTAGGTCAGGCGTATGGTACTTGCAATATTCAATTGCTTCTTTACCTGAGCCCACAGAGGCGCAGGCGACTGTGTCTTCAAGTAAAGTTTCCAGAACAAGTCTGCTGCTGGCTTGGTCGTCGACAATCAGTACTTTGCAATCTGCTAAAGTTCGGTCGCCAACTTGTTCAATATACACAAGTACTCCTAAACACAAAGGTGAGTGTTCAGGTTCAAGAGTACGCCTAATTTTAGAAAATGTGGATTAACCAAAAGTTTAATATTTAACCATTTGGTTCAATTTCACTCTTATCTTCTTATTTTATATCGTTTCTAAGAAAACAAATTAAACACTGCAAGACCAAATACGCCGAAGGTACACAGTGTGCCTATCATATAAAAATAGCTTCTTGGGCTTGGATTTTTTTCTGTAGCGATTGCGTAATACAGCCCCATATGAATGATGCGACTTAGCGCGTAAATCCAAACAAGAGCCGCAAGTATGCTGGTTGATGCGCCAAGAAAAATGCAAAGAAGAGCTGGAAGCGTAAACTGATGAATATTTTCGAGCGAATTGTGAAATGTTCTGTGGCTTCTGAATACGAAACTATCATGACTCAATTCCTCCCTGACTTTCCCTGGAATATAGCGAGACTGTTTTCTGTGAGCGATAGCGGCAACGATGTTTTGCACGAAAACGGTAAAGCTTATAAGCAAAAGGCCCGCAATACTATATGTGTAGACTGTGAACACGTGAACTCCTTTCTTTATTCCTTGAATGGATTCAGACAACTGGTTAGATGACAACGAAGGACTGTTTAAACATGCGTATGTTAAACATGCCCGTGACTAACTAACCGTTTAATGTTTCTACGCCGAGACTTGTTGAAGAGATCGAAGCACATGCATAAATCGATGAACGAAAGCACCAACTTTTAGTGCTTTCGTTTTCAGCGCTTTTCTTTGCAAGAGGGATTACAGCGCCGCTTTAACATCGTTTGGAAGCAACACAGTATCGATCACGTGAATAACACCGTTACTCGTCATGATGTCGGCTTTGATCACATTTGCGTCATTTATCATAACCTTATTCATATCAGTTGAGACCATTACCTTGCTTCCTTCGACGGTAGTGGCATCAGATAGCCCAGCTACATCTTTTGCTGTGACTTTACCCGTTACTACGTGATAAGTGAGAATTTTAACAAGGGTTTGTTTATTCTCAGGTTTCAATAGCATTTCAATGGTGCCTGCCGGGAGTGCAGCAAAAGCTTCATCGGTGGGAGCGAAAACAGTGAATGGCCCATCTCCCTTTAGTGTAGTGACCAAGTCGGCAGACTTAACTGCGGTGACAAGTGTTGAGAACATGTCGTTGCTTGCTGCCGTGTCGACAATATCTTTATGTCCATCCTTTGCATGATGGCCAGCAACCGCTGAGGCACTCAATACAACTAAGAAGAACGCACTAATTAACTTTTTCATACTCTTTCCTTTTGCCTATTACATTACGTTAAGTGAAATTCAACATCCTTCGTTTAGCCAACTACTGACCTACGCCACTGAAAGCTACTGAATTGAGAATTGTTACGGCACTTCAGGGAAATTTGATGATTAACTTTGTGTAATGCCAAGTCGCAATGTATGAGCACCTAAGGAAGCGAGTAAAATTATGCGTTGAATGAGCTTTAAACTGAGTTGTAAATAAAATGTAAATTCAAGGCGCACTGCTATACTTAATCTATCGAGTAAATAAGAAAGGTGCCTATTATGAATGCTCGACTCGCTGTTCCTTTGTTGTTATGCATAGTGCTTGCCGCTTGCCAATCTACTGATAATCAGCATGTAAAAGCTGCGCCCACTTTGTTAAACGACAGTCTCTTTCCTTCCTATACGTTATTTCCCGTAGAGTCTTCAGATGAAATTTTTTACTTAGACGAAGACGCACAGTTTTTTGCCGAAAGGGCAGTTTACGAAAAAAGTATCCTGCAAAAGAATGTAAAAGGGTTAGTAAAAGCAATTTTCGATCATTCTGATCATGGGATGCTTTATCGTAACAGCGCAAATACAACGGCAAATACAACATTTAATAACCGAGCCGCGAACTGTCTGTCTCTTTCTATTATGACGTACGCTTTGGCAGAACACGTTGGACTCAATGCAACATTTTACGAGGTGAAAATTCCGGAATATTGGACACGACGAGAAGGGTATAGCTTACTGAATGGGCACATTAACCTTCGACTCTCATTGCCAAATGAAAGTCCTGTTGCAGCTGTGGGAGGAACGTGGGCAGACGTTGATTTTGATCCACAAATGCTGCGAAATTACTTCCCAAGAAATGCCGTTTCCAAAAACAAAGTAATAGCAATGTATTACAACAACAAAGGAGCGGATGCCTTAGTGGCGAACAGCTACACTCGGGCCTATAGCTATTTTCGTGCAGCAGCAAAAGTCGCTCCCGAACTTCAGCAGAGCTGGGTGAACTTAGGTGTGCTTTATAGGATGGTGGATGAATATGAACAGGCTGAAATGACATACAAACACGCACTATCGTTAAATGAAGAAAACTTAACCGCATGGGAAAATTTATCCATTCTTTACACTTATCAAGATAGAGATAACGAGGCTTTAAAAATAACGCAAATGGTAGAAGCTAAGCGGAAGCATAATCCATATTACCATTACATTTTAGGAGAACAGGCACTTGAGGCAGGTGATATTGCATTGGCAATAGTTCATTACGAAAGAGGACTAAGACTTGATAACGCGCGCCATGAGATTCTATTTGGGATGGCAAAGGCCTATCACGAGTTAGGTGATGTAAGTGAAGCTCAACGTTATTTAGAGCGAGCGGTCAGGTATTCGCCCAATGAGCAAGAAAAGCAACGCTATTCGTCAAAACTGGCAACGATAGCAAGCAGTTAAAAAAAAGCCGCAGACTAGCTGCGGCAAAAGAATAACACTACAAAAGGAACTTAATTTATATAACGCCCAGCTCACGAAGGCGCTCTTGCAGGTATGACCCTGCGGTATGACGTTCTGAAAGAACAACATCTGGTCTAGGGTGTAAGAACAGCGGCAATGAAATACGAGATTTCGTCATGTCAGCACCATCTGGGTTTACAACCCTATGCGTAGTTGATGGGAAGTATCCGCCAGATGCTTCTTGAAGCATGTCGCCAATATTCACAATCAAGTTCCCGAAATCACACGGAACTTCAATCCAACTACCGTCTTTAGCTTGTACTTGCAATCCAGGCTCGTTGGCTGCAGGCAAGATAGTAATCAAATTAATATCTTCGTGAGCAGCTGCGCGAATTGCGTCTACTTCTTCATCACCTTTTAGTGGTGGGTAGTGCAGTATACGTAGCAAGGTTTGATCAGAATCTTTGATCATGTCACCCAGCGGTTGACTGTACTTATCGCTCACCTCTGAAGGAGAATGTTTTTCTATCCAACCCAATAGCTCTTTCGCTAGTGTGTTTGCTTCCCCATAGTACTGGGAAATCTGCGGGTGTAGCGCTTCTGGACACTGACCCCACGGATAGAAGTGGTAATACTCTTTAATGTCTTTTTTCGTAAAGCCTTTGGCTACCTCAGATACGCTCTGAGGGAAAAATCCGTCTTGTTTACCCTTGTTGTACAGGTAATCGTTCTTCTCTTCACTGTCGAAGAAGCCCTGCCAATTGTCGTAAATACCTTGAACTAATGACTGTTGGATAGGGTGATTTTTTAAAACACCGAACCCTGTCTCGCGAAGTGACTTCACGAATTCTTCTTGTGCGTTTTCCGCTTGGTAATCAACAGCAACTAATTGCATAACTTTATCCCGTATATTTTGACTGCGGCATTATAAAGGTAGACGGGCTACAGAAAAAAGTCGCAGAAATTGACATAAATCAACCCCGCGAGGAATTTGCGCGTAATTTACAGAAACCTGACCAGTTAGTCTAGTAAAATCTTGACCAACTGGTCCAAATTAATGAAATTTAACCAAGAGAGAGGTAAAAGCCCGCTAGCGCGGCACTCATTAAGTTAGATAACGTTGCAGCAATAACAGCTTTTAACCCCAGTCTCGCAATTTCTTTTCTGCGTGTTGGTGCCATGGCACCAATTCCACCCATCAAAATAGCGATAGAAGAGAAGTTTGCAAAACCACAAAGTGCAAAGGTGATAATGGCCTGAGATGCTTCAGATAGCTGTGATTGGTTCTCTAGGAAGTTTAGGTAGGCAACAAATTCGTTAACTACCATTTTCTGACCAATAAAGCTGCCTGCAAGTTGCGCTTCCTCCCATGGTACGCCGATTGCCCATGCAAGAGGTTGAAGCACATAACCCAGGATCCCTTCAAACGTCACGTTTTCATAGCCAAATAATCCTGCTGTCCAGCCAATAAGGCCGTTAAACATGGCAATAAGTGCTATGAAAGCGAGTAGCATTGCACCTACGTTTAACGCAAGTTGCATGCCTGATGCAGCGCCACTGGCGGCTGCATCAAATACATTGGCGTAGCCGGTATCTTCCGCATCTACGTCATGTAAATCTTCATTTGGCTTACTGGTTTCTGGCAACATGATTTTTGCCATAAGTAAGCCACCTGGCGCAGCCATAAAGCTAGCTGCTAGCAAATACTTAAGATCTACCCCCATGCCAGCGTAGCCCGCCATTACTGAACCAGCAATTGACGCCAAACCACCCACCATAATGGCAAATAGCTCAGAGCTCGTCATGTGTGGAATAAAAGGGCGAACCACAAGAGGCGCTTCTGTTTGGCCCACAAAAATGTTGGCAGCAGAAGACATGGATTCAGGTCGGCTAGTTCCCAGCGCTTTCTGTAAAAAGCCACCGATAACCTTGATGATCAAACCCATTACTTTGAGGTGATAAAGAACGGCAATAAGCGCCGAGAAAAACACGATAACTGGAAGCACGTTAAAGGCAAAAATAAACGCGATCGACTTGTCACCAATAGGACCGAACAAGAAATTAATGCCTTCTTGGCTATAAGCAATGATGTTGGCGACAAAACGCGTTGCGCTCAACAATACTTCTTTACCAGGTTCAGAATACAGGACAAACGCGCCAACGGATGCTTGAATAGCAAATGCGCCACCAACGGTGCGCCAATTTATATTGCGTTTCGCCGATGATAACGCGAAGGCAATACCCAGAAGGACTGCAATGCCCAGTAAACTCACCATAGTAATGTTCCCTTAAAGAAGCGCTTGCTGAATGTGTGATTTGATCACATCTAATGCAATTTGGTTTTTGCCACCTTGCGTCACTACTACGTCGGCAGTGAAGCGGCTAGGTTCGATAAATTGATGATACATAGGCTTAACAGTTTCTTCGTACTGTTTTGCCACAGATTCAATACTACGACCGCGTTCTTTTAGGTCGCGCATCATTCTGCGCATCAAACAAATATCAAGAGGAGTATCAATGAAGATCTTCACGTCGTACAAAGGAAGTAGATCAGTACGAGCAAGTAGCATGATACCTTCAAGAATAATGACTGGCGCAGGATTTAGACGCTCAGTTTCAGGCAAACGCGTATGCGTTTTATAGCAGTAATGTGGATAGTCAATAGGCTGACCATCGCGCAATGCTTGCAAGTGTGCTTTCAAAAGCTCATGTTCAAAGGCATTCGGGTGATCATAGTTGTTCTTCTCACGTTGCTCCATGGGAAGATGATCTTGCGCACGGTAGTAGTGATCTTCGCGCAGCACTTGAACAGGGCGGCCTTGAGCACTGAAGCCGTTAAACAAATTTTTTGTAAAAAGAGACTTCCCAGAGCCAGAAGCTCCAGAAATGGCAATAATAAGTGGCGATTGCATAGTACTATAAAGCTGATTTTGTTGGTGCAAAGATACGCGTTTAGGCCTCGCGAATCAATGTTATATTCACAAGTTCTCGGTTTTTGGATCGGTCTTTGCTAGAACTTTATCGTATTTTCAAGGTATTGCAGGGTGTTTAGTCAGCATGCAAAAAATACCAAAAAGTTCTCCAAGTGGTCAGTTTTTAACTGAACAAGTCAAAATATCGCTAGTTACCAATTATCTCTATATCGTCGTCCTTAATACTCGGTAATGCATACGAATGCTGCTTTGAGCGAGAGCCCTCACCTTGCGCTCTGGGTGGGTAGTAGGTCTCTTTTTCATCAACATAACCAGAAAATACATCGTCAAGTGCTGCGCGTATTTCGCTGAGGGTTTTATCTAAATTTGCATTGAAATCTGGGCGTTTTCGCTTGGTATGGCCCAATTCGATTAATCGACCAAAACTCTTGTTGGCCAGAGCCAGTAGTTCAGTCGGAACGTCTTTATGTGGCTGTAGAGGCTGATCGGGGTGCTCTATACAATATTTTACTAGAGCCGTGTAAAAGCACAGTGGTTTATTCTGCAACGTGATGGCTTTGTCATCGATTCCGTTAGAAATCGTTTTATCTTTTAAGTTGATTACGAGTTTTGGGGAAGGAGGGATAACTTCTTCTAAGGTTGCGCGTTTCCTTTTGGTTTTACTCGAAACAGCAAAAAATGGTGTAACGAGTAATGATGCGATAAGCGCAGTCCAACTAAAAGCAAAAGTACTGGTGACGGCTTTACTTCGCATCTCTACCTTAATGACTTGTTCAGCGTTGACGAAATTTGCCGTAAAAGACAAAGGGTAACCCGTAAAGTCTTCATTGCTCGTCACAATATCTTGGATTCCTCTGACTAGAACGGGGTAGTTTTCGTCCTTAAGCGTGCCGTTTAGTTTTCCAAGATAACGGTAAATGGCGAACTGATTTACAGGCGTGTTAAGGGTGTTGTTTCCAACGTCTAAAAACGCGCTGTCTAGGCTTACCCTTCGCTCTACCTTATCAAGTGCACGGTGAAGAGAAGTATGGTGTGAAAAGTATTGTGCAGTCAAAGCGATGCATTGGAAACATGCTAACAAGACAAGACCATTAAAGATGATAAAGGCTTTGGGCTTAAAATATATTCTCTTACTACCCATTAGTTACACCCTTCCTCTAATGTAATAGTTTTGTAATAAGGTCTAGGATGAGACATTGCAACTTCATGAATTACCGACTGTATAGCGCAAAATAAGTCTGTGTTTTGCGTCTGCATTTTCAAATACCATTGCATTCCACTTACACTTTCCTGCAGCGGCGTTGCATAGTTTCTTGAGAAGTTGTCTTTGTCTTCTTCTGCCCAATATGAGGAGATAATATCAATATCACCCGCGAGCAAAGCTCGTCGCAGTTCTTGGTGAGAACTGAAGTAAACAATATCTAAATTGGAGTCACTGAGTCCGAGGTTCTGCAAAACAGTTTTGGGAACAATATGACCAGAACGGCTGCTCGGATAATCGAGCAATCCTATCTTTTTACCTAGCAAGTACTCTTTAGATAGTAGAGGTCGTTCTCTTAGCGCGATAAAAAAAGCTGAGTAGTCAGGATGCGATGCTACTTTGGTTAATCCATAAATTTGGTCAGCCCCGAACGCATCTACGACATTACTTTTCACCAGCGCTAAATCAACAACGCCATGATTAATGTATCGAAAGGTATCGTAATCACTTTGGCCTATTGTAACTTTAACTTCACCGTATTGGCGCTTAATCGTTTTATCATTGCATAGGCGCTCGCTTGCCATTTCAGCAATTCTACCGTCAGTAACATACACAGAAAAGACGTCGCTATTGCCCTGTAAATCAGTTTTGCAGGTCAAATATTGACCGGTTTGTGGGGCGATGTCACTATACTCATCGGAATTTTGAAAATAGTTTATCGAACCGCACACAAGTGCAGCTAAGATAAAAATTATCCACTTTCCGGTAGCAACAATTCTGAAATTCGTCAAAAAAACGACCAAATGAATTAACGATTTATATAGTGATTTCATCAGTTAAGGTTATTTATTGCAATAGGTAAATTTATTTTATTGTGTTAACTCATTGAAAAGTTATGTATTTTTATGAGTAAACCTGATTTTTATTAAACGCTGTTTATTAGTAGCATATCTGCCAAGAATAGAATCAGCTATTCGTCGCAGATTGACAATAATAATAACAAGTAAATTAACCTGACCATATGGTCAAGTATTATTTTGCAAACTCAATAGCCTCGGGCGATTGCTGTTAAATAAAAATATAAAATTGTAATAAATTTGACACGAACCTTTACGACAATTTGTCGGGTTCAGTGAAAGTCATAGGTTTTATGTAGTACTTTTTGCACTACACTAGGCCGAGTAAAAAAGAATTTTAAACAAAAGGGAAACACACACATGAACTTCAAAGCAAAGCTAAGTCGCGTAGCGATCGCTGTTGCTGTTGCTGCAGGTTTGGCTGGTACAGCCACGGCACAGACAACAACGTCGTCTATTCGAGGCAATGTTGTCACTGAAGCTGGCTCAGACCTTTCTGGCGCGACAGTCACAATTAAACACGAACCTACAGGTACTTCCTCGGTCGCGACCACAAATGAAAACGGCACTTTTTCTTCGCGCGGTCTTCGCGTGGGTGGCCCTTATACTATCACTATTTCAGGTGATGGTTTCGTTCCTGCGAAAGTAGAAAACGTTTATCTTTCTCTAGACCAAGCGTTGGATCTTCCAATTCAACTTGAGTCGTCTCGTAGCACTGAAGTTATTACTGTAACTGGTAGTACTGCAGGCACTGGGTATACTAATGAAGCTCTTAGCACAAGTCTAGGTCTTCAAGCGCTTCAGCAAGTAGTATCGATTGACCGTGATATTACAGATGCGGCTCAACTTGACCCTTTTGCATCAGTAAACGTTCAAAGCGGTGGTTCAAAAGAGCTTAGCATTGCGGGTGCGAATAATAAGTTCAATTCTTTGACAGTGGATGGTGTAGCATTAAACGACCGTTTCGGCCTTAACGCTAACGGTTACCCTACTCAGCGCTCTCCAATTTCTTATGATGCAATTGAATCTTTGTCAATCCAGACCGCGCCGTTTGACGTTGAGTATAACGGGTTTACCGGTGGTACAATCAACGCTGTAACCAAATCAGGCACGAACGAATTCCACGGCTCAGTTGGTTACTATTACACTGACGATTCATTCGCTGGCGATAACAATGGTGATGAAGAATTCAATCTTGATTTCGAAGAAGAAACGTTTGTTGCCACTTTAGGTGGTCCGTTAATAAAAGATAAGCTCTTTTTCTTTGTAGCTTACGATAAATTTGAATCTGTAGCACCGCTTAATCGTGGGCCTGCTGGGTCAGGCGCCGTTAATGAAGTTCCAAATATCACGCTAGATGATGTTGCCCAAGTTTCTCAAATCGTTTCTGACGTTTGGGGCTTTGACATAGGCAACTTCCAGAAAGACGATGTACAAGACGAGAAAGTTCTTGCAAATATCGATTGGAATATCAACGATGATCACCGCGCTAAGTTTACTTATATGCTTACCGACGGTAACTCAATCAATGAGCAAAATGGTAACAACTTCCTAGCGCAAGACGAAGTACTTGGCGCATCTTCTGCGTGGTATGACCGCTCAGAAAAGGTTGAAAGTTTCATTGCACACGTCTTCTCTGACTGGACTTCAGACTTCTCTACACAGTTCAAAGTAGCAAAAACAACGCAAGCTACAGGCCAAGAGTCGCTAAATGGTTCTGAGTTCCCTAACTTTGCCGTTTTCCTACGTGAAGTCGATGGCGATGAAAATTACTTGACGATTGGTCCAGACCGCTTCCGTCACGGTAACTCTCTTGATCAGGACTTCTTCCAAGTTAAACTAGTTGGTATTTACACAACTGGCGACCACATCATGAAGTTTGGTTATGAGCGTGAAGAAGTTGACGTAAATAACCTATTTGCACAAAACTCTGAAGGTTCATACCTATTTAACAGCCTAGAAGACCTTGCAAATGCTGAAGCTTCTGCGCTGCTTTACAATAATGCTATTACAAACGATGAGAACGACCTTCGTGCGATCTGGGGTTACAACTACAACTCACTTTACTTCCAAGATTCTTGGGAAGCGACAGCTGAGTTAACTATTGACGCTGGTATCCGTTATGACTGGTATGAAGCTGAAGGCTCTATCCGCGAGAACCAAAACTTTGTAGACCGCTACGGCTATTCAAACACCAATGATGTTGATGGGCTGGATGTAATTCTTCCTCGTGTGTCATTCCAGTGGTATGCGTCTGATTATACAACTGTACGTGGTGGTATTGGTCGCTTCTCTGGTGGGGCGCCAAGCGTTTGGGTATCAAACAGCTACTCAAATGACGGCGTAATTTCTGACAATTATCAAGACTTTGGTTCTGGTCAGACATACCAAGTTCCTACTACACCAGATGCTGCTACAGGCCAGTACATTCCACAGAACATTCTTGACCAGCTTGCTAACATTGACCCAGATGGCGATGTGAACGCGCTGGCAGATGACTTTGATATACCTACAACTTGGAAAGTAAGCTTAGGTGTTGCGCACGAGCCAGAGATGGAAGAACTAGAAGGTTGGTTGTTCTCTGCTGATGTGCTTTACAACAAGCTTGAAAATGCTACTTACTGGTATGATCAACGCTGCGAAAACCCAGTTAGTACAGCGCCTGATGGTCGTGGTGTTTATGACTGTAGCGAAGGTCCAGAAGCTATCGTAACAAGCTCAATTGATGAAGGTGATTCAATATTATACGCCTTGTCTGCTTCAAAAGCTTGGGATACCTCTTATGGCTCATTCGACTTCTTTACAAGTTATACTTATGCTGACGTAGAAGATATCGGCTATGGTACATCTTCAACTGCGACATCTAACTACTCCGACTTTGCTGCTTATGATCGTCAACAACCACAAGCTGGCACGTCTAACTTCCAGACCGAGCACCTTTGGAAAATGCGCTTCAATTGGAAGAAAGAGTTAATTGACGGCTATGAAACGACTGTTTCAATCTTTGCCGAGCGTCGCTCTGGCCAGCCTTATAGCTACACATTCGATGAAAACAACGCATGTGTGCTAGATGTTGGTGGTGGTCGTTGTGCGCGTGAAAGCCGTAACGATGATGCAGGACACCTGCTTTACGTTCCAGATGGCATCAATGATCCATTGTTTGCAGCAACTTCATTTGGTGGTGACCTAGCAGCTCAGCAAGAGTTCATCGACTATATTAATAGTTCAGAGCTAGCTCAGTACAAGGGTGGAATTGCTGAACGTAATGGCGACAACTCTCGCTGGTCAACAATCATTGATGTGCGTATTCAACAAGAACTACCAGCGCTTTACCCTGAGCATAAGTTGACGGTTTTCTTTGATATAGAAAACTTCGGTAACCTACTGAATGACGATTGGGGCCGCATCGAGCGTACTCGCTATGAATATGAGCGTGCTGTAGTTTCTGCAAATATCGTAGATGGTCAATATGAATATTTTGACTTGAACAGTGATTCACGTATTAAAAACCTAGAAGTGCTTGACCAATCAGTATGGCAAGTTCAGTTCGGTATTAAATACGACTTCTAATTACTTAGTTTAAAAAAGTTGTAGTGTTAGGTGCCACTCTCCTTAACAGGAAGTGGCACTTTTTTATGTCTGCGATTTATCTCACACACCTGTTACTTACCGCGCATAGCCTTTGCTTATGATCTAAGTCCCTCCACTACACGAATTAACTGACGAGAAAATTTTTTAAATGCTCGCAAGGAGGGCTTATGACAAAACGTATGCTAATGGTAATGACGTCTCATGAAATAATGGGTGATACGGGTAAGAAAACAGGCATGTGGTTAGAAGAGTTCGCAGCGCCATATTACGCATTTAAAGATCAAGACTATACGATTACCCTTGCGTCGCCAATGGGAGGCCAAGTACCTATCGACCCAAATAGCCTTGCAGATGATGCGATGACAGACGACGCAATAAGATATACAAAAGATGAACTGGCGCGAAGTGCAATGGCGTCGACCATACCGCTTGAAGATGTGCGTGCTGAAGAATTTGACGCCGTATTTTACCCGGGCGGTCACGGCCCTTTGTGGGACCTTTCTGACAACGCGCACTCGATTAAGTTAATCGAAGACACAATTGCAGCGAATAAGCCTGTTGGTGCAGTGTGCCACGCTCCAATCGTGCTTAAGGACGTTAAAACTCCAGATGGCAAGTACTTAGTTGATGGTAAACAGGTAACTGGATTTTCAAACAGCGAAGAAGCGGCAATGGAACTCACTGACGTAGTGCCTTACTTAGTTGAAGATGAGCTAGTCAAAAAGGGTGGAAAATATGAAAGTGCCGACGATTTCGCCGTAAAAGTGTGTACTGATGGCTTGTTGGTAACGGGACAGAATCCACCATCGTCACGCCCCGCAGCAGATGCGCTAATTAAGCTTTTATCTTAGGAAAGCTTCAGTTAATTACCGAGTCAGAAACCGCATCTTGTATGCGGTTTCTTATTTTTTGATTGTCAGCTTTTGGAGCCATGGCTAAACGTTTTCAAATAAATCTTCAACGCGTTGTCTTAATTCTTCAATTCTTGTCACGTCAGCAGGGGCAATAAAAATCGTGTCATCACCCGCAATCGTCCCTAATACGCCATCTTTTTTACTCAATGAATCAAGTAGACGAGCAATAAGCTGTGCAGCACCAGGGCTGGTTCTAATGATTACCATTACGTTGTTGTGAACGATATCCAGTACTAGCTGTTTAAGAGGGCTTTTAGCCGTAGGCATACCTAGCTCTGGAGGCAAGCAATACACCATGTCACCTCGGGCATTTCGCGTGCGTACCGCGCCGAATTTGCTTAGCATTCTAGAGATTTTAGACTGGCTGATATTGTCGAAGCCTTGTGCTTTTAATGCATCAACAATTTCACCCTGTGAACCGTAACTTTCTGCTTTAAGAATTTCTTTAAAAGCTTTGATGAGTAGCTCTTGTTTTGCGTTTGCCATTAGCGCTCTTTTCTTTTTTGAGGGTTATCGTTAGGAATTATATTTAGTATGCGTATATTGTGCCGTACAGGTAGACTTTGCGCAATTTCTTTGCATAATCATTCATGATAATGAATATCGAGATAAAATCGCCATAAATAACGTTAATAAGACGATCCGGTGATTGAGTTTTCCCCCGCGTTGCATTAGTGTGACGTTCCGTTTAAATACGTGAAGTAATCCCATAGGAGAAATGGTATGAAAGTAGCCGTGTTAGGTGCTGCCGGTGGTATTGGTCAGGCGCTGTCTTTGTTGTTGAAAACACAATTGCCAGCAGGTTCAGATTTAGCGCTTTACGACGTAGCGCCAGTTGTTCCTGGTGTTGCCGTTGATTTGAGCCACATCCCCACTGCGGTAAAAGTAACCGGTCACGGTAAAGATGACCTAGCTGATGCACTAACTGGAGCAGACGTTGTTCTAATTCCAGCGGGTATGCCTCGTAAGCCAGGTATGGATCGCTCTGATCTATTCAACATCAACGCCGGCATTGTTAAAAACCTAATCGAAGGTGTAGCTGATAACTGCCCGAACGCGTGTGTTGGTATCATCACTAACCCAGTTAACACTACTGTTGCTATTGCAGCTGAAACGCTTAAAGCAAAAGGCGTTTACGACAAGAATAAGCTTTTCGGTGTAACGACACTAGACGTTATCCGTGCTGAAACGTTTGTTGCTGAACTTAAAGGTGTAGACGTATCTTCTGTGCACGTACCGGTAATCGGTGGTCACTCTGGTACAACTATCCTTCCTCTACTTTCACAAGTTGAAGGCGTAGAGTTCACAGACGAAGAAGTTGCTAGCCTAACTACTCGTATCCAAAACGCGGGTACTGAAGTTGTTGAAGCTAAAGCGGGCGGCGGTTCTGCAACCCTATCAATGGGTCAAGCAGCGGCACGCTTCTGTCTATCTCTAGTTGCAGCAATGCAAGGTGAGAACGTTGTTGAGTACACTTATGTACAAACTGACGACAGCGACGACGCAGCATTCTTTGCACATCCAGTTCGCCTAGGCGCAAACGGTGTTGAAGAAATCTTGCCATACGGCGAGCTAAGCGCATTTGAAGAAAAAGCGAAAAACGACATGCTTGAAGGCCTACGTGGCGACATCAAGCTAGGCGTAGACTTCGTAAACGGCTAGTAACGCCTGAAGCGGATGTACTAGCATCTGCTAGAAAAGGCTGGATACGTTCTTACGTACCCAGCCTTTTTTGCATTTAAGACATTACAAAAAAAGCCTGCTCAATGAGCAGGCTTTTCATTATAACGTTACGCGTTCATTGGGCTCTAGCCTGTATTACGCATACCAATTGCAATACCCGCGATGGTAACCATCATGGCACGCTCTAGGCTAGTGTTTTGTGCATCGTCACCGGCTTTACGAATACGATCCAGAAGCTCAATTTGCAGGTAGTGAAGGGGCTGAAGATATCCTGCACGGATCTCCATAGACTCTTTACCCTGCGGGTCGTTCTTCATGATGTCGCCGTCACCGGTTATAGCCAACAGCGACGAGATGCTTTCTTTAAGCTCGCTACGCAATGCTTCACCAAAGTGTTTAAGCTCTTTGGGTACCAAGCGCTCATCATAAGCTTCGCTGATTCGCGGATCGGCTTTATGGAACACCATGTCCAGCATTGAAAGACGTGAACGATAGAACGGCCATTCGCTGAACATCTCGTTAACCACTTTTTCATTTTCCGGTGTCTTCACGCTATCGATAGCGCGCATAACGCCTAACCAGCTTGGCAGTACCAAACGGGTTTGTGCCCAGGCAAATATCCATGGAATCGCACGTAGGCTCTCAATACCACCTTGTGGCTTACGCTTCGCTGGACGACTACCTAGTGGGAGTTTGCCTAACTCTTGCTCTGGCGTTGCAACACGGAAGTAAGGTACGAACTCTTTATCGTGACGCACGGTTGCACGGTAGTTATCGCGACCTTGGGCTGCCATTGCAGTTATAAGCTCTCGCCATTCTTCTTTTGGTGCCGGAGGCGGGAATAACATGGCTTCAATTATGGCGCTGGCGTAAATACCTAGGCTGCGTTTAGCCAGCTTAGGCATACCGAATTTATAGCGAATAGTTTCGCCTTGCTCAGTTACGCGGAAGCCGCCGTCTAGCGAGCCAGGAGGCTGAGAGTAAATGGCAGCATGTGCTGGCAAGCCACCACGACCAATTGTACCGCCACGGCCGTGGAATAGCGTCAGGCTTACGTCAAACTCATCAGCAATCGCAACCAAGGCTTCTTGTGATTGGTATTGAGCCCAGCCCGCAGCAAGTGCACCTGCGTCTTTGGCTGAATCTGAATAACCAATCATAACGAATTGACGACCTTTAACGTAACCGCGATACCAGTCGATAGACAGAAGTTTGCGCATTACGTCAGGCGAGTTGTTCAAATCGTCTAGCGTCTCGAACAATGGCGCCACTGGCATTGGCCAATCTACACCACTTTCTTGAAGTAGCAGCTGAACGGCCATAACGTCCGATGGCTCACTGGCCATAGAGATAATATAGATACCAAAACCGTGTTTGCTGTGCTTCGCAATTACCTTACAGGTATCAAGCACTTCTTTCACGTCATCAGACGCATCCCATTGAGCAGGGAATAGCGGGCGTTTTGAGCCAAGCTCGCGCAATAAGAACGCTTGCTTGTCGGCTTCGCTCCACTGAGCATAATCACCAAGACCTAGGTAGCGTGTTAGTTCGCTGAAAACGTCTGCATGACGTTCAGAGTCCTGACGCACGTCAAGGCGCAGAAGGTGAATGCCAAATACACGAGCACGACGAATAGTGTCTAGCAGCAGACCGTTTGCTACAACTTGCATTCCGCAGTCTAACAGTGACTGGTAGCAAAGCATCAGTGGTTCAATTAGCTCATCATCACTTTCAACCCAGTTTGAAGTATCTGGGTTTTTACCTGCTAAGTAGTCGCTAATGCCATCGCGGGTTGCGATGAACTTGTCCACAAGTGGACGAAGAAGGGCGCGGTATGGCTCGTTGGCGTCGCCGACTTTTTCGCGTAACGCGTCGTTGCAGTCGTACATTGAAAGCTCAACTTGCAAGCGATCAAGATCAATCGCGAAAAGCTTGGCCGCACGTTTTCTAGCAAGTAATAATACTTGCTCAGTCACTTTTGACGTTACAAATGGGTTGCCGTCTCTGTCGCCGCCCATCCAAGAGCTAAACTGAACGGGAGACGCATCTAGTGGCAGTGATACTTCATAATCTTCGTTTAGGCGACCATCAAGCTCGCGCATAAAGTCTGGCACTGCTTCCCATAATGAGTTTTCAATAACAGAGAAGCCCCAGCGCGCCTCATCAACAGGCGTTGGACGTACTGAACGAATTTCTTCGGTGTGCCAAGCCTGGGCAATAAGGTCAGCAATGCGGGTTTCGATTTTTTTACGCTCAACTTCGCTTAGTGATGCTTGATGCACAGCCTGGAGACAGTCTGCTAGTTCTTTATGCTTGTGAATAAGGGTACGGCGCGTTACCTCAGTCGGGTGCGCTGTAAGTACCAGGTCGATATTTAGTTTTGCAACCGCATCCTGTACTTTTTCAGCGGTTAACTCAGCTTTATCTAGGTGCTTAAATAGCGCATCAATCGACGCGTCAACATTCATTGCTGCGTTGTATTCTTGCTCAGCAATGTTGCCCAAGTTCAAGAATTGTGCGAAGGCACGACCAACAGTAAGCAAATCGCTGTCAGACATTGTTTTGAAAGTTTCTTTCAGTTCTTCGCTACAGGTAGCGTCTCCCTGATAAGAAGCTCGGCCGCCTTTACGAATCTTTTCAATACGGTCTAGCCATTCCTGACCTAATTGATTTTTGATTGTTTCACCAAGGGTCTTACCAAGGTATCGAACGGTATCTTTCAGTTCAGCATCATAGTGTGTTTGCATGCTATCCTCCTAAATATATGGCCTAACCATACTGTGTCCTTTGCGACTTGTCTAACCACTTTCGGTTATAATTTACAACATTTTGATACTTTTGCACCCTAGTTAACATTGCTCAAAGCAAGATATTTTGTGGTGTGATACACTCTTGCACCGGAAAATGCAGAAACATTCTCGCGTTATGCGTTTTGTTTGAAATTTGTACTGCATTTGTAATTTAATTTCAGGAGTTCTTGTGACTGATACATTCAATACAGTAGAAACCCAAGCAAGTTACGGCATTGGTTTTCAAATGGGTCAACAATTACAATCAAATCCGTTTGACGGACTAGCGATTGACGCTGTTGTAGCTGGCCTAAAAGACGCCTTCGCAGGTCAAGCACCTCAGGTTGACAACGACACACTACGTGATGCGTTCGGCGAAATTCACAAGCGTATGCAAGCGGCTAAAGAAGAAGCTAGCAAAGCGGTTATTGAAGAAGGCACAAAGTACCTTGAAGAAAATGCGAAGCGTGACGAAGTAACCGTTACTGAATCTGGTCTTCAGTATGAAGTTATTGCTGAAGGTGACGGTGAAACACCAGTTGCGGCTAGCACTGTACGTGTTCACTACCACGGTACACTTATTAACGGTACCACTTTTGACAGCTCTTACGAGCGCGGCCAGCCAGCTGAATTCCCAGTAGGCGGCGTTATTAAAGGTTGGACTGAAGCACTTCAACTTATGAAAGTAGGTGCTAAGTACCGTTTATACGTGCCACATGATCTTGCTTACGGTGAGCAAGGTGCGGGTGCAGCTATTGCACCATACAGCACGCTTATCTTTGACGTAGAGCTTCTAGACGTTCTAGGTTAATGTGTTGTTCACAGGTGTGCAGTTCTGTACACCTGTGTTCCATTTTTTCTTATTCATAGTTCATAACGTTTTAAAAACTAGCCCGCACTTCGTTGAATTTAGCGATATGGCCTAATGTTTCTTTTTCCTATCTCTTTTCTTCTCTGTCTTTTCTCGTAAATACAAAGCAAAGCTAAATTTGGCACGTTGTTTCATTGGTGTCGCCTTGCGTTTGCGATATGCTAGGTTTCATCTGCTCCGAGTTGTTATCAGTGGCTTCGGCATTACAATAGCCCCACGCTCAAATAAGGAAAATTATTATGGTTATAAAGCCTAAAGTGAGAGGCTTCATTTGTACAAACGCGCACCCTGTTGGCTGTGCAACGGCGGTTGACGAACAAATTGCTTATGTAGAAGCAAAAGGCGACTTAGGCGAAGGCCCTAAAAATGTATTGGTTATTGGTAGCTCTACGGGATACGGCCTAGCATCACGCATTACTTCTGCGTTCGGCTATGGCGCTAAAACGCTGGGTGTGTGTTTTGAAAAAGCACCAACGGAACGTAAAACGGGTACTGCCGGTTGGTACAACACCGCTGCATTCCACGAAAAAGCCAAAGCAAAAGGCTTGTATGCAGAAACTATTAATGGCGATGCGTTTTCCGATGAAATCAAAAATGAAACCATCGAAAAAATCAAAGCTGAAATGGGCAAGGTTGATTTGGTCATTTATAGCCTTGCATCCCCGCGTAGAACCGACCCAGAAACAGGCGTAACGTATAAATCTACGCTTAAGCCTGTAGGGCAGGCGTACACTACGAAAACCTACGATACTGATAAAGACAAAGTGCATGAAGTATCGCTAGAGCCAGCCAACGACGAAGAAATCCTTAACACCATCAAAGTGATGGGCGGTGAAGATTGGGAACGTTGGATGGACTTTTTACGTGAAGCCGATGTGCTTGCTGAAGGCTGTAAAACCACCGCATATACCTATATCGGTAAAGAACTAACATGGCCTATTTATGGTCAAGCGACGATTGGTAAAGCGAAGGAAGACCTGGATCGCGCTGCCGCAGCCATTATTGGTAAAAACAGTGATTTGCTTGTGCAAGCCAATGTGAGCTCGTTGAAAGCACTGGTAACGCAAGCAAGCTCGGCTATTCCTGTAATGCCTCTGTATATTTCACTTATTTACAAAGTGATGAAAGAGGAAGGGACGCATGAAGGGTGCATTGAGCAGATTCACGGCTTGTTCACACAGTGCCTGTTCGGCAATACACCAACGTTAGATGAAGCAAATCGCTATCGCATGGATGGAAAAGAGACTAACGATGCAACACAGGCAAAAATTAAGGCGCTTTGGGATCAAGTGACACAAGAGAACTTTCATGACTTAAGTGACTACAAAGGTTACAACCATGAGTTCTTAAAACTGTTCGGTTTCGACATTTCAAGCGTTGATTACGACAGTGAAGTTGACCCAATGGTTAATTGGTAAAACCTAAACTTACCATTAATTAACCTAATGCTTATATGCGCAAAAGCCGTCTGATTTGACGGCTTTTTTGTACCTGATTACAAGTTGATACGGCGTATGGATTCGCAAAATGTAAATGAATAAGACCAAAGGTTTACATTAAATTGTAGAAAAATTTGCCTTTATCTTGAAATAGCGTGGCACAAACGTATGGGTTAATGCTAAAATCCCGAAATTAAGTAGGGGTCTTTTCTGCCTCTACCAAAACGGCAGTGGCGATTGCAGCAACACAACAATAATAATAAGTGTGAATTTCTGCTGGTGGTCTATAAAGAAAGGGCGAGTAAGCGTCCGCAAAAAGGAATTATGCGTTACGGCTTCATAACAGGCTGACCGTAGCAATTGCAGCAAGTTCCATCAATCAACAACGAAAAGGTGTTCTACACCTGTTAATAGTGCGCTTTTGCATGCTGACAGGCAGGTTTTCTGCGGTCATGCAAAAGGGTATTTCTATTAGAGTAGTGCGATTACATATGATAAAAATCAAGAAAGGTCTCGACCTCCCAATTGAGGGAGCGCCAAAGCAGGAGATTGCTGATGCATCTGCTGCAACGCGCGTTGCCATTCTGGGAGAAGAATATGTGGGTATGCGCCCTACCATGCACGTCCAAGTTGGCGATGTAGTGAAGAAAGGTCAGGTGCTTTTTGAAGACAAAAAGAACCCTGGCGTTAAATTCACTGCCCCAGCAGCGGGTGAAGTGGTAGAGGTTAACCGTGGTGCAAAACGTGTTCTTCAGTCTGTAGTTATCAAAGTGAACGGCAGCGATGCTGTAACTTTTGATAAAATTGCAGCTGACCAGATCGCGAGCGCTTCACGCGAGCAGCTTCAGTCAATCCTTGTAGAGTCAGGCATGTGGACAGCGTTCCGTACACGTCCATTTAGCAAATCTCCTAAGCTAGACTCTGTTCCAAGTTCAATTTTTGTTACAGCAATGGATACCAATCCACTAGCAGCAGATCCTGCAGTGATTATTGCTGAGCGCCAAGACGATTTCGTAAATGGTCTTAAAGCATTAACGCAATTGAGCGGTGGCAAGACTTACGTTTGTAAAGCGGCAGGTGCATCTGTTGCTACTGGCGATGCGGCAGTTGATGTTGAAGAATTTGGCGGTCCTCACCCTGCGGGCCTACCGGGTACTCACATCCACTTCCTTGATTCTGCTGGCATGAACAAAACGGTTTGGCACATCAACTACCAAGACGTTATGGCAATTGGCGCATTGCTGACCTCTGGCGAGCTAGATAACCGTCGTGTTATTTCACTTGCAGGTCCTGCAGCAACCAACCCACGCCTAGTGCGCACCGTAATGGGCGCAGACTTGACCGAGCTTACTGCTAGCGAGCAAGTAGACGGTGAAGTACGTGTTATCTCTGGTTCTGTACTTAGCGGTACCACAGCGATGGGCGTTCACGGCTTCCTTGGTCGTTTCCACACCCAAGTTTCACTACTAAAAGAAGGTCGCGAGAAGAAATTGTTCGGTTGGATCCTACCTGGCTCAAACCAACACTCAGTGACTCGTGCTTACTTAGGTCACCTAAGTGGCAGCAAGAAATTTGATATGACAACAACTACCAATGGTTCTGAACGTTCTATGGTTCCAATTGGTAATTACGAACGCGTTATGCCCCTAGATATCATTCCTACGCTTCTGCTTAGGGACCTGATTTCTGGTGATACTGACGGTGCTCAGACGTTGGGTTGCTTAGAGTTGGACGAAGAAGATTTGGCATTGTGTACTTATGTATGCCCTGGCAAATACAACTACGCTCCTATCTTACGCGACCGTTTGACCACGATAGAGAAAGAGGGTTAAGTCATGGGTTTAAAAGCGTATTTAGAAAAGATCGAACCAAACTTCGAACCAGGTGGTAAGCATGAAAAGTGGTATGCGCTTTACGAAGCTGCGGCGACCATTTTCTACACCCCAGGTAAAGTAAATAAAGCTAACACGCACGTGCGTGACAGCATTGACCTTAAGCGCATCATGATCATGGTATGGATGGCAACATTCCCAGCTATGTTCTTTGGTATGTATAACATTGGTTTCCAAGCGCAAGAAGCTATTGCTGCTGGCGCAGGAACACTACCTGATACGTGGCAAGCAGGCCTATTCGCTGCCCTTGGCGGTGACTTGGCAAATGCGGGTACACTAGGTCTATTCTTCTATGGCGCATGTTTCTGGTTGCCAATCTACGCGGTAACGTTCGCGGTAGGTGGTTTCTGGGAAGTATTATTCGCGTCTGTGCGCAAGCACGAAGTTAACGAAGGTTTCTTCGTTACATCGGTACTGTTCGCACTAACACTTCCAGCTACTATTCCTCTATGGCAAGTTGCACTAGGTATTACCTTCGGTGTTGTAATTGCTAAAGAAGTATTTGGTGGTACAGGTCGTAACTTCCTTAACCCAGCATTGTCTGGTCGTGCATTCCTTTACTTTGCGTATCCTGCACAAATTTCAGGTGACCAAGTATGGGTAGCGGCAGATGGCTATTCTGGTGCAACGTCTCTAAGCCAAGCGGCTTCTGGCAACCTTGATTACGCGAACATGGATCAGTGGATGAACAGCTTCATCGGTACTATCTCAGGTTCAGCGGGTGAGGTGTCTACCCTTGCTATTATTCTTGGTGGCTTGTTCATCATGTACATGCGTATAGCAAGCTGGCGCATTGTTGCTGGTGTAGCAATTGGTGTGGCGTTCTTCGCAACCTTGCTAAACCTAATCGGCAGCGATACGAACCCTATGTTTGCTATGCCTGCTCATTGGCACTTTGTTGTTGGTGGTCTTGCTTTTGGTATGTTCTTTATGGCGACAGACCCAGTTTCTGCGTCGTTCACAAACCAAGGTAAGTGGGCTTACGGTATCTTCATTGGTTTCATGACGGTACTAATCCGCGTCCTAAACCCAGCCTTCCCTGAAGGTGTAATGCTAGCAATTCTATTTGCTAACTTGTGGGCGCCACTGTTCGACTATTTCGTCGCACAAAGCAATATCAAGCGGAGGGTAGCACGTGTCGGCTAAGAAAGAATCTTTAGGCAAAACGGTAGGTATTGTTGTTGCCGTATGTTTAGTTTGTTCAATTGTTGTTTCTGGCGCGGCTGTTGGTCTTCGCTCTTTACAACAAACAAACGCAGCTCTAGATAAAAAGAGCAACATTCTTAATGCTGCAGGCCTTTATGAAATGGGCATGAGCAATAGCGCAATTGAAAGCACGTACAGCGAGCGAGTAGAGCAGCGTTATGTAAATCTTGACGAAGGTACTTTCGTAGAAGCGCCTAAGCCAGATTACGATATGTATAAAGCAGCCAAAGAAACTGAGTACAGCACTAAGGTGACTAACAGTAATGTTGGTTTTCAACGCCGCCCTAACGTGGCAAGTGTTTACTTAGTTCGCGACGACGCAGGTGATGTATCTCGTATCATCCTTCCTGTGCACGGCAGCGGCCTTTGGGATCTTATGTACGGTTTCTTAGCGGTAGACGCAGACGGCCAAACGGTTCGCGAGCTTATTTACTATCAGCAAAAAGAAACGCCAGGACTAGGTGGTGAAGTGCAAAACCCTGCATGGCAGGACAAATGGGATGGCAAAGAGCTTTACGAGAATGGCGAAGTTGCTATTCGCGTAGTGAAAAATGCTAACCCTAGCAATCCTCACACTATCGATGCGCTTTCAGGTGCAACCCTAACCAGCAACGGTGTTGAAAACACTATTCGTTACTGGGTAGGCGAGCAAGGCTTCGGCCAGTTCCTGAAGAACCAAGCATGGCGTTCATAAGGGAAGTCTCATGGCAGATACTAAAGAAATGAAAAAGGCCCTCTTTGGGCCAATCCTGGACAACAACCCGATCGCCCTACAGGTATTGGGTATCTGTTCAGCACTGGCAATTACCACTAAGCTGGAAACAGCATTGGTAATGTCGCTTGCGCTTACAAGCGTTGTAGCGTTCTCAAACTTGTTTATTTCACTAATTCGTAACCAGATCCCATCTAGCGTTCGAATTATTATCCAGATGACTATCATTGCGTCGTTGGTAATCGTTGTTGACCAAATTCTGAAAGCGTATTCGTATGAAATATCGAAGCAGCTGTCGGTATTCGTTGGTCTGATTATTACTAACTGTATCGTAATGGGTCGTGCTGAGGCTTACGCCATGAAGAGCCCACCTCTGATGAGCTTCCTTGATGGTATTGGTAACGGCTTGGGTTACTCTTTCATTCTAATTGTTATTGGTACAATTAAAGAGCTATTTGGTTTCGGTACTATTTTAGGTTTCGAAATCCTTCCACTGGTTCAAAACGGTGGCTGGTATCAGGGTAACGGTTTGTTAATCCTACCATTCAGCTCATTCTTCTTAATCGGCGGTATGATTTGGTTTATCCGTACTATCCGTCCAGAGCAAGTAGAGCCTAAGGAGTAAGTCATGGAACATTATTTGTCGTTATTTGTTCGCTCAATTTTCGTTGAGAACATGGCGTTATCACTTTTCTTAGGTATGTGTACATTCCTAGCGGTATCTAAGAAAGTTAAAACTGCTATGGGTCTTGGTGTTGCAGTTATCGTGGTACTAGGTATCTCTGTACCCGTTAACCAAGTTATTTATGTAAACATTCTTGCTCCAGGCGCACTAGCATGGGCAGGTTTCCCAGAAGCTGACCTAAGCTTCCTTAACTTCCTAACGTTTATCGGTGTTATCGCGGCGTTGGTACAGATTCTAGAGATGAGCTTAGACAAGTTCTTCCCTGCGCTTTACAACGCACTAGGTATCTTCCTTCCGCTAATTACCGTTAACTGTGCAATCTTCGGTGGTGTGGCGTTTGCGGTACAGCGTGAATACAACTTCACTGAAAGCATCGTTTACGGCGTTGGTAGTGGTATGGGCTGGGCACTAGCAATTGTATTGCTAGCGGCAGTACGTGAAAAGCTGAAGTATGCTGATATGCCTGATGGTGTTCGTGGTCTTGGTTCTGTATTCATGATCGCGGGCCTAATGGCACTTGGCTTCCAGTCATTCACTGGTATTCAGCTGTAATAGAGCTCGGGAGCATATAAATGAATAACGTAGAAATATTTCTTGGCGTCGGCATGTTTATTGCCATCGTATTGGCGCTAGTATTTATCATTATGTTTGCCAAGTCTAAATTGGTACCAAGTGGTGATGTAACTATCACTATCAATGGTGACCCAGACAAGGCAATCAAAACTGCACCGGGTGGCAAACTACTTGGTGCACTAGCTGACGCAGGTTACTTCGTATCGTCTGCGTGTGGTGGCGGTGGCTCATGTGGCCAGTGTCGTGTAGATGTACACTCAGGTGGTGGTGAAATCCTTCCAACTGAACTAGACCACATCACTAAAGGTGAAGCGCGCGAAGGCTGCCGTCTTTCATGTCAGGTTGCTATTAAGCAAGACATGGAAATCGAGCTAGAAGAGTCGGTATTTGGTGTTAAGAAGTGGGATTGTGAAGTTATCTCTAACGATAACAAAGCAACCTTCATCAAAGAACTGAAGCTTAAAATTCCTAACGGTGAAAGCGTACCTTTCCGTGCAGGTGGCTACATTCAGA
This sequence comes from Alteromonas sp. DY56-G5, assembly GCF_041414725.1. Classification (NCBI taxonomy): domain Bacteria; kingdom Pseudomonadati; phylum Pseudomonadota; class Gammaproteobacteria; order Alteromonadales; family Alteromonadaceae; genus Alteromonas; species Alteromonas sp. DY56-G5. The sequence goes on from NZ_JANHZQ010000014.1 coordinate 74,194, forward strand.
TTGAAGCGCCGGCTCACCACGTTAAGTACAAAGAGTTCGATATTCCTGAAGAATACCGCGGTGACTGGGAGCGTTTTGGCTTCTTCGACATCGAGTCTAAAGTCGACGAAGAAACTATTCGTGCGTACTCAATGGCGAACTACCCAGAAGAAGAAGGCATTATTATGTTGAACGTGCGTATCGCTACGCCGCCACCTAATAACCTAAGCCTACCTGCGGGTAAAATGTCATCGTATATTTGGAGCCTGAAAGAAGGTGACAAAGCGACTATCTCTGGTCCATTCGGTGAATTCTTCGCGAAAGAAACTGAAAACGAAATGGTATTCGTAGGTGGTGGTGCAGGTATGGCCCCAATGCGTTCTCACATCTTCGATCAGCTTCGTCGCCTTAAGTCTAAGCGTAAGATGAGCTTCTGGTACGGTGCACGTTCACTTCGTGAAATGTTCTATACAGAAGACTTCGACGAGCTAGCAGCAGAAAACGATAACTTTGAGTGGCATGTAGCACTTTCTGATCCTCAGCCAGAGGACAACTGGGAAGGTTACACTGGGTTTATCCACCAAGTACTTCTTGAGAACTACTTGAAAGATCACCCTGCACCAGAAGACTGTGAGTTCTACATGTGTGGACCACCTATGATGAACGCGGCCGTAATCAACATGCTTAAAGATTTAGGTGTTGAGGACGAAAACATCATGCTAGATGACTTCGGTGGCTAGGCGTTTAATTTAAGAACTACTCGCTTAAAAGTTATTAAGCATATTAAAAGGGGCGTAAGCCCCTTTTTCGTTGAAGCAAAACGCAGAATGCACATAATAGCGATTGAATAATGTGCATATTAGCTAAGGACAACATCGTGATTCGATTTGCTATTCGAATTTTCCTCGCCTTTGTTGCGGTAGGTATTCTACTTCTCGCAAGCTGTAGCGACGAAAAAACGCCTGTAGTACACCTGCAAGGGCAGACAATGGGCACAACCTACAACGTTAAGTACCTTGTAGCGGAGACACCGGTAGAAGGCTTACAAGCTGAAATAGATGCCCGTCTTGTTGAGGTTAACAAGATGATGTCTACTTACGACCCAACGTCAGAACTATCAAGGTTCAATCAATATCGCTACACCGACAATTTCGCCGTATCACCAGATACGCTAACCGTAGTTAATGAGGCATTACGCTTGGCTAACCTTAGTGGAGGAGTACTTGATGTTACCGTTGGCCCATTGGTTAATTTATGGGGGTTTGGACCAACTAAGCGCCCTGAAAAAGTACCAAGCCAGACAGACATCGACGATATTCGCGAATATGTGGGTTATAAGAAGCTGTCAACCACGCCTACAGGCTTAAAGAAAAGTCACCCAATGCTTTATGTCGACCTGTCGACTATTGCAAAAGGCTTTGGCGTTGATGAAGTGGCGGAGATCCTTGAAAACCACAACATTGAAAACTACCTTGTAGAAATAGGTGGTGAAATGCGCGTGAAAGGTGAACGAGGCGACGGCAGTGAGTGGCTGATTGCCATTGAAAAGCCAGTTACCACTGAACGTGCTGTTCAAAAAGTTGTCTCAATAGGAGAAAACGCGGTTGCTACATCAGGTGACTATCGCAACTATTACGAAGAAGACGGCGTTCGTTATTCGCATCTAATCGACCCCACAACGGGCAAACCTATCTCACATAACCTGGTTTCGGTTACGGTAATTCATCCTTCTTCAATGACGTCTGATGGTTTGGCTACGGCGTTTAATGTAATGGGATGGGAACAAGCGATAGCGGTTGCTGAGCAAGAACAACTCGCTGTATTCCTCATTCGTCGCACAGAAGACGGATTTGAAGAGTATGCATCGCCAGAATTTGATAAACTGGTCACAGTTCATAATTAGGGGGTAGCAATGTCTACATTCATTCTTGCTTTTGGTTTCTTTCTAACAATGGTACTGGCTATGGCCGTAGGTTACCTTTTTCAGAAAAAATCAATCTCTGGAAGCTGTGGTGGCTTAGGTGCACTAGGTATTGAAAAAGCCTGTGACTGTCCAGAACCGTGTGACCGTAAAAAGTCGCGCATGGAAAAAGAAGAAGCCCGCCAGAAAAAACTAAACGAGTGGAAGCAGAACCAAATTTTGTAATGCTTAACCCATCGTTGGTTTAAGGTTTAAAAGCGCTGTTTGATACTAATCGACAGCGCTTTTTTGTTCTGTGAGTATATCTATCTAGCTCGTTAACGTTGAGTTCTATTGAAGTTGCCGAACGATATCCATTGATTGATGAAGAACCCTAATTATTCTGATACCGTATTTGAACTTTCTAAAAACGATCATATGTTTATTCACATAGCTAGAAAAACACCCCCATTTAATATCATTTCTCGGTATAGCTAACGCCGAGTTGGCATCGTTTGCAAGCTCGATAAATCTTGACTCAAGGTCATCTAAATAATTATTGCGTTGCTCCTTGCCCCAGTACTCTTCGGTATAAACACCGATCTCATATAGATCATTGGCAGCAGCTTTTGAAACGCGGAATTTAGTCACTATCTACTATCTAGCCGTTTCTTAAGAGAGTCCATTGAAAAATTAATGTCGTCTTCACTTTGTTCTCCTTCTTCAATCAAGAGCCTCAGCGCATTTAACTTTGACGATGCGTCTTGTTCCTGAAGCAGTCTCAATGCAGCGCGAATTACCTCGCTTTGATTGTTATAATTGCCTGAACTTACCATCGCTTCGATAAATTCGCTCATACTTCTACTTGGTTGAAATGTAATTGTTCTAGCCATATGACAAACCCTGTAAGTAAATTACTTACAATATAGCCGGATCGTCTCACACTCGCAATTACGCCTAAGTAAAAGTAAGCGTTATTAATGGGCTTATTTGTATTAATTCCTGTTCAACATTGCCTTGAATCATGCGTGTGAGGCATCAATCTTATCAAGAATCGACAACGACATAGTGTAATTAAACGCTATTGATAATATACTGTCTTTTTGTACAGTTTCGTGTGAGCACGTTAAGCTCAAAGGCAGGTAATGCGAAAAATTATCCACGTCGACATGGATTGTTTTTACGCCGCAGTTGAAATGCGCGACAACCCAGCCTTGCGCGATATTCCCATTGCGATAGGCGGCAGTGCCGACCGTCGAGGGGTTATTTCTACCTGTAACTATCCCGCCCGTAAATTTGGTGTGCGCTCAGCTATGGCTACAGCGTATGCTTTAAAGCTATGCCCAAACTTGACCCTCGTAAAAGGGCGCATGGATGTGTACGCTGCCGAGTCGCAAAAAATACGTAAGATATTTGCTGATTATACCGACCTCATTGAGCCTTTATCATTAGATGAAGCCTACCTAGACGTGACTAATAGTGAATTTTGCGGTGGCAGCGCCACGTTAATTGCTGAAGAAATACGCGAGCGCATTAAAAATGAACTTGGGCTTACAGCTTCAGCAGGTGTTGCGCCTTGTAAGTTTGTGGCTAAAGTGGCGAGCGATGAAAATAAGCCCGATGGAATTTGTGTTATTACTCCTGATAAGCTCGATGAGTTTGTACGCGAAATGCCACTAAAGAAAATACCGGGCGTAGGCAAAGTCACCATGCAAAAGCTTCAGCGTATGGGGCTTAATACCTGCGACGATGTTCGCCAATACCCTTTTGAGCGCATTCAAAAAGAGCTGGGTAAATTTGGCAGTGTGCTGTGGGAGCGTGCTCACGGTATTGATGAGCGTGAACTATCGGTATCTCGTGAGCGAAAGTCTATCGGCGTAGAGCGCACGCTAAGCGAAGACATTCATACCTTCGAGCAATGCATAGATTTTTTGCCGCATTTATTTGAAAAGCTTCAAGAGCGAATGGAAAATCACAAGAAGCGTACTGGTAAGCCGGTACGTATTCGCACGCAGGGCGTTAAGCTTAAGTTTAACGACTTCCAACTAACTACGGTAGAGCACCGCTGTGCCACGCTTGATGAAGCGTATTTTCGCACGTTAATGCAGGAAGCCTTCGAACGAGCAACAGGGCGGGGTATTCGTCTTGTTGGCGTTCATATAGGTCTTGCTGCCGATCAATCAACACAGCAATTGCTGTTACCTTTTGAACCGATTTAGCCGATAAGCTCACTTGTTAAGTACTAACATGCAGTAGCCTCAATCTAACCACTTGTTATACTTAACGCACTGATACTATGCGATAGACTGACGGTTTTGTATTACCCGATTAAAGGCCAATCCCACAGAGTTTAGTTTCTAAGGCCATTTAATCTTTGGCAAATGAAAGCGGTTGGCTAACCCTTACTATTTTTTTCCACTTTAATGAAGGACGTTATGGACTCGAAAGAACTTAAAACCCCAGGTCGCTACAAGCATTACAAAGGTAATTTATACGATGTATACGAAGTGGCGACGCATTCAGAAGATGAAAGTAAGCTAGTGGTATACCGCCCATGCTACGGCGAAAAAGCGCTTTGGGTTCGTCCCCTAAATATGTTTGTTGAGTCGGTTGAAAAAGACGGAGAAACACTCCCCCGTTTTGCTTATGTTGGTAATATTCCTGATGATGAAAAAATGATCTAATTGTGAAATTAGGTCATAGTGTAAGAGGTCTTTAATAAACAGGCTTCTTACAAGGAAATAATAATGAAAACTGCACCTCGTTTTAGCGCACACATTTTGGCTGCGTTTATTGCTGCGAGCCCTTTGGTTTATTCAACGATTAATCCCGCAAATGCACAAGATAGATTTGCCGATGTCGAAGTTAAAGCGACAGCGATAAAAGGCTCTGTGCACATGCTTACAGGTGCAGGTGGAAATATCGGCGTATCTGCTGGGGAAGACGGTGTTTTGATCATCGACGATCAATTTGCGCCGCTTGCAGAAAAGATAGCGGCCCAGCTTGGTGAGCTCGGGAGTGACAAGCCAAAGTATGTGATAAACACACATTATCACGGCGACCACACAGGCTCTAATGCGTTTTTCCACAGCCACAAAGGTGCGACCATTCTGGCGCACGAAAATGTGCGTGTTCGTCTAGCTAACGATGAAAAGATAAAACCGGAAGCGCTGCCAACTATCACCTATGAAGACGGCATAAAAATTTACTTCAATGGTGAAACCCTTCACGTCATGCACTTAGCGGTAGGCCACACCGACGGCGATAGCGTAGTGTGGTTCGAGCAACCCAACGTTATGCACACCGGCGACTTGTTCTTTAATGGTCGCTTTCCCTACATCGACCAAGGTGCTGGCGGTAATGTGGAAGGCTATATGGACTCAGTAAAACAGCTGCTTGCTAAAATAGACGATGAAACCGTTATTATTCCTGGCCACGGCGACATCAGTAACAAGCAAGAATACAGCGCATTTTTAGCTATGATCTCTGAAACGTTCAGCTACGTTAAGGCACTTAAGCAAGACGGCAAAACCCTCGATGAAGTTAAAGCGATGGGCTTAGACGATAAGTGGGCCGACTGGAGCTGGAATTTCATCAATGAAGAGAAGTGGATAACTACACTCTATACTGACGCCTAAATAGTATTGGTTACACTTTAATATCGAGCGAGTGTGCAGGGGAGTTTTCTTTACGACCCTGCAATTTCGTTAAAATGGCACTATCACTGGGTTTTTGAGGACTAATTTCAAAGGCAATAGGTTAGGAAACGCAGGTTTGCGAGCACCAAGTCTAGGGGCGAAAGCTGCCAAACGTCTACTAAGCGGTTTCTCGTATTTTAAGCTCAAAGGGTAGAACTTGGCTCGCTTGTTCAACGTCTTCGCCCTCTATTAGCGATATCAATGATTCAGCTGCCATTTCTGCCATCTTACGGCGCGGGACTGATACGGTTGTTAGGGCAGGGTAAATTGAGCGCGCAAAACTCAAGTCGTTGAAACCGCAGATATCGATATCCTTACCAGGCTTGATACCTCGTCTATTACATTCCATCACCGCGCCAGCAGCAAGCTCGTCACTCACAAAAAATAGCGCATCAGTATCCGGCCATTTATGCAGTGTTTCTGAAAGAAGCTCAGCACCAGCTTGAAATGTGGCGTCGGCTCTAGAGGAAACATATCGCTCGGCGGACAACTCAGCATTGTCCAGTGCGGTTGCCCAGCCCTGCTTTCTCAATATTGCACGCCAATCTAAATACAATGAGCAAAAAGCAATGTTGCGGCGCCCTTTGTCGATAAGATGCTGGGTCATAGACTGGGCTGCTAATTCGTTATTTACCCCGTAGTTAATATCAAAAGGCTCACTAGAAATATCCATAATTTCGGCCACAGGCGTCCCTGTGGCTAGCAGCATTTTTCTCGTTTCTTCAGTGTGGCGCGTGGAAGTAAGAATGAATCCACTCACGTTTTGTTGAATGTAAGATTCGACAGTACGCTCCTCGCCAAGCTCGGTATAGGTCGAGTCGCCAATCATCAGTGCATAATTGGCTTTGTCGGCAACGGCCTTTACGCCTAACATCACATCGTTAAACACATTGTTTCCAAAAGACGGAAGCAATAACGCGATGGTTCTATTATTGTCTGAGCATAATGACTGGGCGGCGCGGTTCGGAATATAGTTTAGCTCTCGCGCTGCATTTTTGATCTTAAGGGCGAGTGATTTAGAAATGCCACTAGAATTATTAAGCGCACGAGATACGGTAGTTTTGTGAACCCCCAAATGATTGGCTACGTCTGATATTTTTGTGCGTGACTTTTTTACCTTACTCATTCTTCGATCTTTTTATATGCTGCTAGGTCCGCTAATCCGCGCGGAAGTGAGTGTTAATGTCGTGATGTTTAATTCGATATCAAAGGGTGTATAAAGTCTTCCGCCTGCTGAGAAACACACTCGAAAGTTTGTGTAACATCAATAATGAATGCGTTGTCTTTAGAAGGCAGCTCTAAGGCTGCAAACTGGCTTTCGAGCATAGCATCACCGTTAAAAAAATGCTCCCGTTGTTTTAATCGCGCACTAAGCACAGACTGTGACGCATGAAGGTAAATAAAGTGGCAGTGAGGCGCGATATCTTTGGTTAGCACGTCACGATAGGCTGAGCGCAGCGCTGAACAGCTTATAACCACGTTCCGGCCGGCGTGAATGTGTTGCTTGGCAATCATGTTTAACGTAATTAACCACTCCCATCTGTCTGCATCCTGCAGTGGTATACCTGAAGACATTTTCTCTACGTTTGCCTCGCTATGGTAACGATCTCCTTCTTCGAAAGGCATGTCAAAACGTTGGGCTAAATGCTGGCTCAATGTCGATTTTCCCGTCCCTGAAACTCCCGAAACGAAAAATACATGGCAATGGGTCATAAGCTTATCTCTCACATTAAAATTCAGGAGTACATCAAGAGCGAGTTATTTGGTCTCCATCTTACTCATAAATATTAGTTTGGAAACCGGTTGCGTTCAAGGGGTGATTATAATAGTGTTACCAGATAGCTATCTTGTATTAATAAATATTTAACATTGGCTGGGTTTTTCAACTTAGCTTGTAAAGGTAGCGGGTGATTTCCGTATTATGGCTTCGTCAACATGAAGACAATGTCACTAACAGGTACCAGAGAGCACGTATGACCGATACTTTTTCCCTTCTTTTTGTCGCCATTTGTAGCATTGTACTTCTCACATATTTAGTTGTAGTTAGAAAAGTTCATGCTTTTATCGCTATCCTTGTGGCAGCAGCGTTTGTTGGCCTGGGTACGGGAATGCAAGCGGCCGACGTACTGGCTTCCATGCAGTCAGGCATGGGCAACACGCTGGGATTTGTAGCGACCATTGTTGGCCTTGGTGCTATGTTCGGGCAATTCTTAGAAGAATCCGGCGGCATTGATAGGCTTTCGCAAACTATCAACAATAAATTTGGTGATAAGAATAGTCAGTGGGCGGTTGTGTTAACGGGGTTTCTTGTTGCTATACCTGTCTTCTTTGAAGTGGGGCTTATCATATTAATGCCTCTTATTTATTCGTTAGCAAAGAAATCAGGAAAGTCGCTTATTTATTATGGAATCCCGCTCACAGCAGGACTCGCTGTCACTCACGCTTTTATTCCTCCAACACCAGGACCTGTAGCGGTAGCTTCAATTTTAGGGGCGGATATCGGCTTAGTCATTTTGTTCGGCTTTATCGTTGGTATTCCTTGCGCCTGTTTAGCTGGCCCAATTTACGCAACATTTTTAGCGAAACGCCTGCACGTACCTGTCCCAAACCATATCATTGAAGCTTCACATAAAAAGCCAAAGGAACTCCCCAGCTTTGGTTCAGTTGCGGCGCTACTGACATTTCCGCTAGTGGCTATTCTGGTGGGTACGTTGGCAAAGTTTATGCTTTCCGAAGGTGTCTTGAAGGAGGCGTTGCTATTTATTGGGCATCCCTTTATCGCCCTGACCATTGCAACCATTGCTTGTTTTAAAGTGCTAGGGAAGAAGCAAGGCTTATCAAGCGAACAAATTAGAAACATTGCATCAAGAGGGTTAGAACCGGTTGCCCTAGTCATACTGGTGACAGGCGCGGGTGGCATGTTTAAACAAGTGCTCATCGATTCTGGGGCGGGGCAGGCCTTCGCCGATGTTGTCGCATTATCGCCGCTCCCACCGTTGGCAGCCGGGTTTCTTATTGCAATTTCAGTCAGAATTATTCAAGGCTCGGCAACGGTTGCCATGTTAACAGCTGCTGGTTTAATGGGCCCTGTAGTGCAGGAACTGGCGTTTTCACCATCAGTACTCGCCCTGATGACAATTGCTATAGCGGCAGGCGCTACGGCCATGTCTCACGTGAACGATACGGGGTTTTGGATCGTAAACCGTTATTTTGATATTTCTGTGAAAGACACGTTTGTGTCTTGGACGTGTATGGCCACCCTAATAGGTTTTATTGGGCTTTTTCTCGTACTAATGCTTGGTTTATTTGTCTAATGTCCCAAGCGGCTCAGACCCACTTGGATCGTTTTTGTGGAAACCGGTTTCAAGTTTTTGCAGCTCAAATGGCTTTAAGATTCACCATTTGAGGCATTATTACTAAACGTCTGTATATAAAGCTGCTCTACTTTATCTCGCGCCCATTGGGTTTTTCTAAGAAACTTAAGTGACGATTTAATCGAAGGATCGTTATTAAAGCAGTTCACTTTGATGCGGTAATACAATCCATCCCATCCGTAACGCTCGTGAAGTTGCGTGACGATTTTCTCTAGCGTTAAGCCATGTAAGGGATTATTAGGTTGTTGATTCATAAAGTGCCGCTGCTTGTTCTAGATTAAGACCCTATTCTAGCACGAACCCACTTGCTGCGTATCAATGCGCTAGGCTTTACTTTCAATTGTTTCACCCGTAGGTATTTGTTTTGTGTTCGGTATCAAAGGTTGGCTAGCATCGTTCACTTTCGTCGATGGACTTCGCACTACTCTAGGCTTTCGCGGTGTTTTATAAAGCGGCCAAATAAGCTGTTCTTTCCAGTTGGCGTAAAACATCCCCTCAATACCGTATTGCGCAGGATACTGCCTGGTGATCTTAGCGGTACCAAATAGCACATCCCAGAAGAACAACAGATTTCCATAATTACCTTTGTAGTTGGTCACGCCGTCATCGGCTTTTAATCCATGATGCGCACTATGTGTAGAAGGCGTTGATATCGTGCGCTCAATTACCCAGGCTACAGGATGTAACCACCGAATACTGTACAGTGTTTTGTCCCATTTCCACTCTGCGTGGGCGCCGGTGATAACGGTAAGTTTAACCACCAAGTAAAAGGCATAGGTCCAACCCAATCCTAGGTAGATTAGCGCGCCGGAAAACCATAGCGAAGGCATAAACAGGTAATAGAAAAAGTTATTTCTGTAAATAATGCGAACGCTCATGTACTTAGCGTTATGGTGGGCTCTATGTAAGTTGTAAAGAAATCGGGTGGAATGTGAGAGCCTATGCCACCAATATTGCATCATGTCATCGAAAATCAAAAGTAGCGCTATGTACAAGAGAATAGGGGAATCTACAAGTATTCCCTGATATTGGGGAAATGCTAGTGCCATCATTGTTGCAGAACAAAATAGAACCAGTGGCTGGGTTACAATAAATAAGAGTAACGTGCCTATCAGCTCTACTTTTCCATCATCGCTTACTTCTGTCGCTTTTTTAAATAGCTTACCATTCTTCGCTTCCAGCAAAGCAAACATGATAAAAACCGCTAAAATTGCCCATTGATAACCCATTGTAATGACTCCCACCAAGAGATTGTTGAGAGTGAATTTACATTGCGTTAACATGCAAAAATATATACTTGTATAGATTTGAATGTCATGTCTTACATTCACGGCAAGCAGCAAACCATTATGCCTGACGACTACGTCGAGCTTTGTTTGCCTTTTGGAACGCTAAGAACCTATGCGGCTACCTCGACAATTCACGATAGGGGAAGTAAAAACAAAGGGCTGTCTGTTGTGGTATCAGGAGAAGTAAAGATTGGTAATTATGGCCTGGACGGCAGTTATCAAATTACTACTGTATTGCAACGAGGAGATACGTTTGGCGAGTTCACATTGTATGCATCACTTGCAAGAACGCATCACGCTGAAGCGCTAACGGAATGTAAGGTATTACAAATACCTGAACCTGCTTTTCGTTCTCTGACAAGCCAACATCCAGCGATTGCTGAATTCATCACCCGGTCACTGGCAATAAAGCTTCACTCGGCGCTGGAAAGGTTGGATGATATTCGACGCTTACCCACTCACGTCCAGTTAGCTAAGCTAATTTATCAATCGTATCTTACCTCTAAGCACGTCTTTATACCGTTAAGGCAAAGCGATTATGCTGAAAGATTGGGTGTTACCGTACTTACCGCACATAAATCATTAACGAAGCTGTATGATTTAAAGTTGATTGAAAAGCGCTACGGGGGCGTGGCAATTACCCAGGTCGAGCGACTGGAAGGTTTTTTGAAAGAAAGTTCGTCACTATTACCATTGTAAGAGCGGTTAATGCGCTCCACATGCGAGAGCGCCAAAAGACCCTCCCTCAAATTTATTCCACGCCCATGGCAACTCATGCATCAAGTATTACGCTGGCTTTAGCCCGCCTAAAATAATGTGCTGAATGTTGCTTAGCGTGCTCTCGAAGAAAGCGGGATCGCTTAAATCTTTACCGGTTACGGCTTTGATCTGCACGCTGAAATCGGCGTAATGCTGAGTAATGGCCCAAATGCTGAATATCAAGTGTATAGGGTCAATAGGCTTTAGCTTACCCGCTTCAATCCATTCGATAATGACGGCGCTTTTCGCGTCCAGCAGTGTTTTGAGCGGCGTTTCTAATTCCTTTATTAAAAGAGGGGCACCTTGTACCACCTCCATACAAAAAAGCTTAGATTCAGCTGGATTGTCCCTCGACATTTCAAGTTTTACTTTAATGTAGTCGTTCAGGGTTTCTATAGGGTCTTGTTCTGCTGAAAAGCTCTGAAGGGGCGTTAACCACACATCTAAAAGGTGGGTAATAACCGATAAGTACAAACCCTCTTTACTTTTAAAGTAATACAGTAAATTACTTTTTGAGACATTCGCTAGTTCCGATACTTGCTCTACAGTGGTGCCACTCACGCCGTTCTTTGAGAACAAGGAAAGGGCAGCATCCATAATGCGAGTACGCTTTTCTAATAACGCTTTTTCTCTTCGCTTTTGCGTGGTCGGGCTAAATGCTCTCGCTGATTTCGTAATTGTTTGACCTTCAGATTTACTCACTACTTGTCTCTTCTTTACCGGAATTTCCGTGATCAGGCGCTTAGTTTACGTGGAGTTCTCGTCGCTATAAACCCATTTGCACAAATATGCACCAATTAAGTTCAATTGCACTGGACTTGGTGTTCCAAATTGAACCAATAAGTCCAATTTGGGTTGTCGAATTTTGTAAGTAACTGAAATTTATAGATTAAATAAATTGGCCTGCTTTATGCTGTTCACTAAGTATACCGCCACTTCAATGTTTTGAATTCGGCAACCTTAAAAAAAGCGGGATAAACCGCTTAAAACGCATACAAGCAGAGGTACAACATGGATATAGGTGTATTTATTCCGATTGGGAACAACGGCTGGCTAATTTCGAAAAATTCGCCTCAGTTCAAACCTTCCTTCGATCTCAACAAAGAGATTGTAATGAAGGCTGAAAAGTACGATATGGATTTTGCGCTCTCTATGATCAAACTGCGAGGGTTTGGCGGTGAAACCGAATTTTGGGACTACAACTTAGAGTCGTTTACGTTAATGGCAGGCCTTGCTGCTGTTACCTCAAAAATTCAACTATATGCCACGGCTGCCACACTAGTCTTGCCGCCTGCAATCATGGCGCGCATGGCCAGTACCATCGACTCTATCTCCAACGGACGTTTTGGCGTAAACCTAGTCACTGGCTGGCAACGCCCTGAATACTCGCAAATGGGTATGTGGCCGGGCGATGAATTTTTCGGTAACCGCTATGAGTATTTGGATGAATACATTCAGGTAGTCAAAGAATTATGGGAAACCGGAAAAAGCGATTTTAAAGGCGAGCATTTCCAAATGGATGATTGCCGAATGTTGCCCAAGCCACAGCGAAAAATTCCACTTATCTGTGCCGGTCAAAGCGCAGCAGGCATGGATTTCTCTGCCCGTCATGCCGACTATAATTTCTGCTTTGGTAAAGGCGTAAATACACCTACCGCTTTTGCACCAACCGCAGCGCGCTTAACTGAAGCGGCTGAAAAACACGGTCGCAGCGTAGGTTCAGCGGTACTTATCATGGTTATTGCCGATGAGACGGATGAAGCCGCCATGGCGAAATGGGAAAGCTATAAAGACGGCAAAGATCAGTCAGCGTTGGATTGGATGGCAACGCAAGGAGCTGCTGATAAGAAATCGGGTAAAGACACGAATATCCGCGATATGACCAACCCAACCTCAGCAGTAAACCTGAACATGGGGACGCTGGTGGGTTCCTATGAGTCGGTGGCCTCTATGCTTGATGAAATAGCCACAGTGCCGGGCTGTGAAGGTGTATTGCTGACCTTCGATGACTTCCTTAAAGGCATGGATGATTTCGGCACTAAAATTCAGCCGCTAATGAAATCCCGTCAGCATTTGCTTAGCACATCGGGAGCCGCCTAATGTCAGCAGGTGAAATATTTGAGGTCTCAGGGTGCTTTCAAGCGCGCCAGACGGGGCAGCCCGTACTGCCAGCTAAGCCTGAACCGTTGACGTTAAACCCTGCGGAAACTGCCGTTATTGTGGTGGATTTGCAAAACGCTTATGCCAGTAAAAACGGCTACTTAGACAAAGCGGGTTTTGATGTGTCCACTACGGCGCCAGTCATTCAAAATACCATTAAAGTGCTTGAAACAGCGCGGGCTGCAGGCATGCCTGTGGTGTTCTTACAAAATGGATGGGATGCCGACTACAAGGAGGCCGGCGGCCCTGGTTCGCCGAACTGGTATAAGTCTAATGCCCTTAAAACCATGCGCAAACAACCAGAGCTTAAGGGAAGTTTGCTGGCCAAAGGTACTTGGGATTACGCGCTTGTCGATGCGCTAAAGCCTCAAGATGGCGACATCATTATTCCTAAAACCCGTTACAGCGGTTTTTACAATACTAATTTAGACAGCATGCTGCGCGCACGCGGTATTCGCAACTTAGTGTTTACAGGCATTGCAACCAATGTCTGTGTGGAATCTACGCTGCGCGATGGCTTCCACCTGGAATATTTTGGTGTGGTGCTGGCCGATGCGGCATATCAAGCTGGCCCGCCAGACATTCACGAGGCCTCACTTTTCAACATTCAGACGTTTTTCGGGTGGGTGTCTACCACCGCGCAGTTCTGTGAAGTATTTGAAGGGACGAGTTAGGTGCTTTCTTCTTAGCATCTACTAGCCACGCAGACAAAAACAACACGATAAATCAGTTAGCACGAATTGAAGTAAATCATTTATAGGCGCTAGGCAGCAATGCATAGAAAGCGCAACGACAAGGATAAGAACATGCCAAAGAAAGCCATTATTCCAGCAGGTACATCAACGCCAATAGCTCCTTTTGTTCCAGGCTCTATGGCTGACAATATTCTGTATGTGTCAGGTACCTTACCGTTTGACGAAAACAACGACGTAGTCCATGTGGGTGACGCCGAAGCACAAACGCGCCACGTTCTAGAAACCATTAAAAGTGTCATCGAAGAAGCGGGCGGCACTATGGATGACGTCACCTTCAACTCAATTTTTATTACCGATTGGGATGACTACGCCGCGGTAAACAAGGTGTACGCCGAATACTTTCCAGGTGAAAAGCCAGCGCGCTACTGCATTAAGGTTGGGCTGGTAAAGCCTGAAGCCTTAATTGAAATTGCGTCTGTAGCACACATTGGGTAGGCGATTATGTTTGGACTTCCCGCGAACTGCGCCCACTGGTTTTATATAGGTGAGCTTTATGCATTCTGATGTGCAGGCAAGCTACGCCCACATTAGCGGCGAAATGCGTAACAAGTTACATTACGAAATACACGGTCTGACGTCGCCCGACGCCCCCACGATTGTGTTTAGTTCGGGGCTAGGCGGGGCAGCTAAATTTTGGCAGCCGCAACTGGGCGACTTTGCCCAAGACTACAGAGTGATCACTTACGACCATTATGGCACCAACAAAAGTGTGGGAGACTTGCCAGCGAATTACAGCATTTCACATATGGCGGATGAACTCGCTGCACTTCTTAGAAAACTTGAAGTGCAAGCGTGCCATTTCGTCGGTCACGCGCTGGGTGGTTTGGTGGGGCTTGAGCTTGCTTTGTCTAAACCTAAGCTTTTACAAAGTTTAGTGCTGGTAAACGCATGGAGCAGTGCAAACCCACACACATTGCGCTGCTTTAATATACGCAAAGCGTTACTGGCGGCAGGCAGAAAGGACATGTATTTGCAACTTCAGGCGCTGCTGCTGTTTCCGCCTGATTGGATAGCCGCGAATGCCGCTCACTTGGCAGAGGAAGAGGCGCACTTACTCAACCATTTCCCTAACGAGGAAAACCTGCTCGCCCGCATTGGTGCCCTTAGTACGTTCAATATTGATAAGAGTTTGCACGCCATCACCACACCAACGTTAGCGCTTGCCAACAAAGACGACACCTTGGTGCCGTGGCAGCGTTCACAGATGCTGGCTGAAGCTATGCCCAACGCCGAATTGTCGGTCATGGAATACGGCGGGCATGCATCAAGCATTACAAACACAATTGCGTTTAATGAACTGCTGCGCAGCTATTTAGGGCAAGTGGCCTAACGTGAACATGACACTGCATCAGGCTATGAGGTGTTTCTTAGCTGATGAGGCGTATGCATTGTAAACAAGCTGCAAAGCTACAGCCTCAATGACGTAATGGCTAAAAAGCGCTAAGCGCAAAAACCGAGAGCATAGCGTAGCGCTTAAAAGATTTGATAAAACTGGAATGAATTTAAAATGACTGATACACAAAATACAGAGTTTAAAACAACTAGCCCGCTTGACGACGCTGGACTAGCCCAACTCTTTACCGATGCGCATACCCACACCAAATGGCTCGACAAACCTATTTCAGAAGCCGTGTTGAAACAGCTGTACGATTTAGTAAAAGTAGGTTCAACATCGGCAAATTGCAGCCCAGCGCGATTTGTTTTCATTACCTCAGATGAAGGGAGAGAAAAGCTCAAACCTTGCCTTTCAAGCGGTAATGTTGAGCAAACCATGACCGCACCCTGTACGGTTATAGTGGCCTACGATGAAGAGTTCTACGAAGAGCTTCCTACCTTATTCCCTTATGCAGATGCGAAAAGCTGGTTTACTTCAAGCCCAGAGGCGGCCTATGAGACCGCCATGCGCAATAGCTCTATGCAAGGGGCTTACTTAATAAGCGCCGTTCGCGCCCTAGGCCTTGACGCTGGCGCCATGTCTGGTTTCAACCCCACATTACTTAACGAAACTTTCTTTTCAGATAGCACGTGGAAGGTAAATTTTTTACTGAACATTGGCTACGGCGATAAAGAAAAAGTACATAAACGCTTACCTCGCTTAAGTTTCGAGCAAGCCTGCCACATCGTGTAACGCCAATTTAAAGGATATTTGTATGACTATTACAGCAATAAAAAACGCAGTAACAGAAGTGCTACCCGCGGTAACTCCCGAAGCTTATCGAGAAGGTATGTCGAGTTTAGCGGCAGCGGTAAACGTCGTTACAACCACTGGCCCAGAAGGGCATGCAGGCTTTACGGCGACCGCCGTATGTAGCGTAAGCGATAACCCTGCAACGCTGCTGGTTTGTTTAAATCGCGGTGCGTCTGTACATCAGGTTTTTAAAAACAGCACGCATTTGGTTATCAACACCCTTACTTCACAGCATCAGTTAATTTCAAACACATTTGGTGGCAAAGCGCCCATGAACGAACGCTTTGAAATTGGTGATTGGGTTGAATCGACGACCGGCTGCCCAAGACTTGCCGATGCTGCAGTCAGCTTCGATTGCATTATTACAGACGTTAAAAGTGTGGCCACTCACGACGTTATTTTTTGCCAGGTGGTGGATATCAAGCAAGACCCAGAAGCCGACGCCCTTTTATATTATCAGCGCGGCTATCACAGCGCATGTAAAGACGCATAACTAAAGGATTAGACAAATAATGAAAGTAGTAGGCCACTTTATTAACGGTGAAACCTGTACCCCAAAGGGGCGCATGCAAGATGTTTATAACCCTGCAACGGGGGAAGCAGAGAAGCTGGTTTTACTGGCGTCAAAAGCGACGGTAAACGACGCTATCGTCAGCGCGCAAAATGCGTTTGTTGAGTGGCGCAATACGCCAGTGAGTAAGCGCGCTCGCGTTATGTTCAAATTTAAAAGCTTACTAGAAGAACATGCCGATGAAATTATTGCGTTAATTGGTGCGGAGCACGGCAAGATAAGCCACGACGCGGCAGGCGAATTACAGCGCGGTATCGAAAATGTTGAGTTTGCCTGCGGTGCACCCCAGTTGTTAAAGGGCGAGCACAGTAAAAATGTTGGGCCAAGTATAGATTCATGGAGCGAGTTTCAGCCTCTTGGCGTAGTGGCGGGAATTACACCATTTAACTTTCCGGCCATGGTGCCCCTTTGGATGTTTCCGCTTGCCATTGTATGCGGCAACACCTTTGTTTTAAAACCCTCTGAGCGAGATCCAAGCTGCGCTATTTTCCTAGCAAAGCTACTTAAAGAAGCAGGGCTACCCGACGGCGTTTTTAACGTTATAAATGGCGACAAAGAAGCGGTTGATCAAATACTAGATGACGAGCGCATTAAAGCAGTGAGTTTTGTGGGTTCAACGCCCATCGCCGAATACATCTATTCGAAAGCCAATGCTAATGGCAAGCGCTGCCAAGCATTAGGTGGCGCTAAAAACCACGCTATTGTGATGCCCGATGCCGACATCGACAACGCAGTAAATCAGCTTTTAGGTGCTGCTTTTGGCTCGTCAGGCGAGCGCTGCATGGCGTTATCGGTCGTGGTTGCCGTAGGTGACAAAGTGGCAGATGAAATTGTAGATAAAATGCAAGCAGCCATGGAAAGTTTAAAAGTAGGGTCTTTTGACGATGCGACTAACGATTTCGGCCCACTGATTACGCTACAGCACAAAGAGAAAGTCGAAGGTTACATCACCAGTGCGGCTGAGCAAGGGGCTGATGTAGTCGTTGATGGCAGAGACCCTAGCGTAAAAGGCTACGAAACGGGGTTCTTCTTAGGTGCAACACTTATCGACAAGGTTACGCCGGAAATGGCCAGCTACAAAGCTGAGATTTTTGGCCCTGTACTACAAGTTATGCGCGTTAAAAGCATGGAACAAGCCATGCAGCTCATTGACAACCATGAATACGGCAATGGTACGTGCATTTTCACCCGAGATGGCGAGGCTGCCCGCTACTTCTCAGACAATATCCAAGTGGGCATGGTAGGCATAAACGTACCGCTGCCAGTGCCTGTGTCTTATCACAGCTTTGGTGGTTGGAAGCGCTCACTCTTTGGTGACCTTCACGCATACGGCCCGGATGGCGTACGCTTTTACACCAAACGCAAAACCATTACTCAACGTTGGCCTTCAAGCGGCATTCGGGAAGGAGTGAGCTTTTCATTTCCAAGTTAATGTCATGGCGTATTGACCTTGATTAACCATAAATGACCATAAGAACTTTGCCCACGCACGGTAACTATTAAGCCTTTATGGCGCAAAGTTGTTCGCAGCAGGTAAAAGAACAGAGATTTAGGCTCAGCCATGAGCCATCAATAATAACAATTTAAAACCGCAAGCCTTTGGCAGTTCCTCTCCAGTCCTGCCTTAGGTTTGCACCCCAGTGGCAATCGATATGCAGTTCACGTCGACCGTTACTCTTATAAAAATATCGGGACAACACCGCCGCAAGGCTTGTTAAAAAGAACTATAAACGAGAGTAAAACATGCATACGTTAAACACACACAAGCGTCTGCTGGCGTTAACCGTAGCTATGGCGTTAAGTACGCCAGCGGCCTTTGCTGCAGAGAATGTTTGGGAAAGTATTGAAGTTACCGCGCAAAAGCGCAACGAGAATATAAGCGATGTAGGGATCGCTATTACTGCGTTTTCTGGTGAACAATTAGAGGCGCTTGGCCTTGAAAGCAGTACTGAGCTTATCGCGTTTACCCCTGGCGTATCGTTGGCCGGTGATATCGGTGGTCAGCGTGCTATTTTCAATATTCGAGGCGTGGTGCAAAACGATTACGCTGACTTGGCGGAAGCGCCGGTGGCCGTATACGTTGACGGTGGCTATTTAGCCAGTACCCAAGCACAAACCTTTGGTTTATTCGATGTGGCTCGCATCGAAATTCTTAAAGGCCCACAGGGAACATTATTCGGAAGAAATGCCACAGGCGGACTGGTTAATACGGTTACCGCCAAGCCCACTGCAGATACAGAAGGCTACGCGGAATTTACTGCCGCACGTTTCGAACAATACCGCTTCGAAGGGGCGATATCAGGCGAAATAGCAGACGGCATTTATGGTCGTTTTTCTGGGTTTACTAATCAGCAAGGTGAGATACTAGAGAATATTTATGAAGACGGTGCTGCACCCGATACCCGTTTAGGCTCTGTTGGAGGCGGTGAAGATGGGTACAACGATGACACTAAAGCGTTTCGTGCCCAGTTGCTGTTTGACATTGGCGAAGAAGGCTCGCTGCTACTAAGCGGTAACTGGTCAGATACAACCAAAAGTGAAGGCCCGTATCAGGTGGTGAACACCACCGAGATAAAAGATGCCGACGGCAATGTGATTGACGTTATTTATGCTGCTGACGACCCGCTTGGCTGTGACACTATTCAGGCAGGCGTGTGCGTAGACGGCAACTTCAATGGCGATCCTTTCCGTCCCGTTCAAGGCGGCGATTTCAATGGTAACTTCGACCCTGATGGTTCGGGCAATAAAGTAAATAAAGACTTTGCTTTTGACGATCAAAACAAAATCAAATCGAAAGGCCTCGCGGCAACATTAGACTATTCCTTCGAAGAATTCGATTTCTTCGCCATGTCTGATTACAAAGAGTTTAAACGTACCGTTGGCCTCGACTCCGACCAAACCGCGTCACCCGAACTTATTTTTCAATCTAACAGCACCATAGAGCAGTTTAGCCAAGAATTTCGATTCTCAGGTGAATCCGCAGACTTAAAGTGGGTTGGGGGGCTTTATTACCTTTCTATCGATACGGACTATAGCCAAGGCTTGGCGGGTTCACCCACCACCTTTTTCTTAGGCGGTGAAGAAAATAACACCCTAGTGTCTCTTGAAACCGAGTCTTATTCTGTATTTGGGCAAATAGACTATAGCCTGAGTGACGATCTTGTTCTGGTTGGTGGGTTGCGTTACACCCGTGAAGACAAAGACTTTGTAGGTAATGTGTATCAGAACGAGAATACTAACGACCGCGTTATCGAAATTGATACCACTACGACCTCTTTAGAAACTTTGGTCGATTCTAACGATCAAAACCTGTGGTCGGCCAAGCTACAGCTGGAATACAGTGTGGGTAATAGTTTGTACTATGCAGGCATCAATCGGGGCGTAAAAGCGGGGAGTTTCAATGCCCCGCTTCAAGGAGGTTTCAGCTTGTACGAACCTGAAGAACTTACTGCGTATGAAGCGGGTTTAAAGCACAGTTTTATGCAGGGAAGCGGCGTTTTTAATGCCAATGTTTTTTATTATGACTACAGCGATTACCAGTCGTTTTCGTGGGTGAATAATGCGGGGGTGGTGTCAAACGAAGAAGCCTCATTTAGCGGCGTTGAATTAGAAGTGTTCTTAACCCCGACAGATAGCTTAGATGTTATGGTTAACTTTTCATATACCGATGCAGTGGTTGAAGACTTAGAAGTGGCTTCTGGGTACTTTGCTGATACAACGCCGCCATTCACCCCAGAGTATCAAGCGTCTGCCATGCTTCGCTATAACTGGGACGCCTTCGACGGCAATATGGCAGCCCAACTGTCAGCCAATTATCAGTCGGAAACCTTTCACAATGCGCGGAATTTTACCGCTCATGAAATTGATAGCTATGCCACGGCTGATACTCGTTTAACCTGGGTAGACGCTGAGGACAAATGGCTAATAGCGGCTTATGTAGATAACCTGTTTGACTCAGACCACGAACTTATTGGCTTTGACGTAACTGGTTTTTATGGAACCAGCCAGATTTCCTATGCGAAGCCTAGGACGTATGGCGTAACGGTAAGACGTAATTTCTAATTAGCGTAGTTGCGCTTTATTTAACAATATAAAGCGTATCACCTACTTCTAAAAAGAAACGTGCGTAGCTAACCTAAATACCGACGTAGCAAAACGGTATTTAGGTTTTGCGTTAACAAAGCGCGCGAAGCGGCAGTATTTTTGCTTTTCTTTTTTGATAGGGGCTGTTGACCTTTGTTGTACACCAAAGATCAGCAGGCCCCAATAAAGGTTAGCAGCGAGCCTCTAATCTAATCGTTTCGCCGTTGAGAGTGCAGATGCATTTTTTAACCTACCGCTTTGCCGAGCATGACGCTGTGTAAAAAGAAGCAACAAGTAATAGCAAACCCAATAAGGAAATAGATCGTGGATAACACCAACAATCAGACCATGACAAAACCTTCCCATTACGATGGCGATTTATGGAATGAAGATTTAGCGCCAACCAACGCGGAAACCAGAACCTGGGTGTGGAAAGACTATGCGGCATTATGGGTTGCGATGGTGGTTTGTGTACCTACTTATCTCTTATCTGCCGGCCTGGTATCAGAAGGCATGAATTGGTATCAAGCGGTTATCACCGTACTGTTGGGCAACATCATCGTGCTTGTACCTATGATGCTAATTGGTCATGCAGGTGCAAAATACGGCTTACCTTTTCCCGTATTATTACGTAGCGCCTTTGGTACCAAAGGCGCGAAGATTCCTGCTTTGGCCCGAGGGCTTGTTGCATGTGGCTGGTTTGGAATTAACACATGGGTGGGCGGCAGTGCCATTTACGTTATTTTAAATAGCGTGAGCGGCGACGCATTTGTGGGGCAGGCACTACCATTTTTAGGTATCGATATCACACAAACTCTGTGCTTCTTCGCTTTCTGGGCGATGCACTTGGTTTATATAAAACACGGTACCGAATCTATTCGTTGGCTTGAAACTTTTGCTGCACCATTTTTGATCTTAATGGGCTTAGCGCTTCTTGGTTGGGCATACGTTAATGCTGGTGGGTTTGGCGAAATGTTGTCAACGCCGTCTCAGTTTGTTGAAGGTGGAGCCAAAGAAGGGCAGTTTTGGACAGCCTTCTTCGCGGGCTTGACCTCTATGGTGGGCTTCTGGGCAACCATGGCGTTGAACATTCCCGATTTCACGCGTTTTGCAAAATCACAAAAAGACCAAATGTTAGGCCAAGCTATTGGCTTGCCATTACCCATGGCGCTGTTTGCCTTTATCGGTGTAGCGGTTACATCAGCAACGGTCACCATTTATGGTGAGGCCATATGGGACCCTGTTGCACTAGCCGGTCGAATGGGCGGTATGGGTGTAGTGCTGGCACTTGCTGCGTTAGCACTTGCAACGTTAACTACAAATCTAGCCGCTAATATGGTAGCCCCAGCTTATGGCTTTTCGAACATGGCGCCTTCGAAAATAAGCTTCAAAATGGGCGGCTATATAACCGCTGGTATCGGCGTTGCTATCTTTCCTTGGAAGCTGCTTGAAACCGCGGGTGGCTATTTATTTACGTGGCTTACGGGATATTCTGCGCTACTTGGCCCTATCGCGGGTATTCTAATTGCCGACTATTTTATCTTAAGAAAATCGACCTTAAACATAGATGCGCTATTTCAACACGCTGGCGAATATGGCGCGAACAACGGTTGGAACATGGCGGGTGTGACTGCGCTTGTTATAGGCATTTTACCCAATATCCCCGGTTTTCTTCACGCAGCTGGTTTTCTAGAAAGCGTGCCAGCCGTTTTCGATACGCTTTACGCCTACGCATGGTTTGTAGGGTTAATCATCGCCAGCATGGTTTATCTGCTGCTCTCCAACAGAGCACCCGTCACCATGCAGGCAAAAAGCGCCTCCCAATAATGGGGTCAGAGTACATTTCTGAGTAGCAAAAAATGGGGTCGGATTACTTTTCTGAGCAGGAAACTAATGGGGTCAGAGTACTTTTCTATTTAATGTACTCTGACCCCCCAAATATACTTCGACAGGGTTATTTTCGCTTCATGTTTTCAAAAAGTGAAGGCTCCCAAGGCCGCATCGCCATTAAAAGACCAATGTGCTGACGCTCTTCAATTGGTAGGGCATTATCTTCGCTGCTGAGTTTTGCGGCTTCTTGTCGCAGTTGTTCAAGACGGCGCTGAATAATCGAAACCGAGGTCTGAGAATAGCGGCCGCGTAAATAGAAACGGAACATCCATGGCTCGTTTTTCTTTGGATCCATAAACTTCACCATTACTTCCTGTTCCATAAACTTCTCTAGCGGGCCGCCAGGGATCCAGCGAAAGTTTTGCGCAATAAGTAGCTTGTAGCGGTTGTTCGGTAACAACTCTATAAGCTTAAGTTTATCTAAGGTTGTCATTAGCTTAATGCCCTCGACCTCAGAAATATTGTAGTGCTTGATGATTTCCGAGAATCGCCAGCCATCACGCACACATACGGCTGCAAGCAGTAGCTTGGGATTGGCAAGTAACTCCATTTCTTGTTGCTCAGATAGCTGGGAAATTTTTTCCTGCTGCTTTTGCGACAGGCTAAAAAGGTCGCTCAATGACAAATTTAGGCATTCACAAATCTGTTCCAGCTTGTCGAGGCTGAAAGCCTGTAGAGAGAAATTTCGTTTTACGCTGGCCTCGCTTACGTTCAGTTTCTGTGCGATCTGTTTGTAGGTAAATCGCTGCTCTCGTAAACATTGTTTAAGCGTGTCATAAACAAGGTTAATTTGGCTCATGGTATTAAATATTTATACTTGTGGTGTAATTTAATACTACATCAGCGATTGTGGTTTACGAAATTTATTCTTGGTTCTAGTGTAGAACATGTTCAGGCACATCTCGCCTTTACATACTAGGAGCAAGTGATATGAAAAATTCGCGTTCAACATTGATGTTAACTGCACTATTAAGTAGTGCGCTTCTTACCCATTCTGTAATGGCAGATGATTCCATCGACCACAGTGGCAAAGCCAGTAAACATAGCGCGCTTGCAGCATCTGAAGGCTTAGCAACGACGGCGTCAGTAGCGAGTGCCGTAGTCGCTGTTCCGGTGATACTAACCGGCAGTGCTGTAGTGGCAGGTAGCGCAGTTGCTGAAAGTGTGATTGACGAGAGTAGCCGCAGTATTCACGGAGCTAGTCATCAGTCCTCCGTTAATAATAACCAGCCGTTAGTGGTTACCGAAACGATCATTACTGCAGACCCTGCGCCAAACAAAGTCGTTGCGACTACTAACACAACAACGACTACAACAACTACTACCACAACTAAACGCTAACGGTTAATTAATTGCTCGAACTTTGAAGCGCGACTGGAAGCTAAAAAAGTAGCTGTAGCTTGGTAAAAAACTGCTACAGCGAAGCGTTGTGCATCTAGCGCTTTAGGTGGCTCTTATTCAGTGCAAGTCGAGAGAATTTAAGCAGGGAAGAGTATGAAAACATTTTTGTATTCAATAGCTGTGGCTTTGGTACTACTTACTGCCAACGCTAATCACGCTTTGGCAGGTAGTCAGCAGCACGGAAAACCTTCGTTTTCACCAGAAGCCATTGCCATTTTTTCTAAAGAAGTAGAAAAGTATGCGGCAAGCCAAGGAGCTCGTGCCTTCATTATTGCAAGGCGAGGCAGACCGATTGAAGACATGCCGGAGGGCATTCGCTTCACTCACACTGCTATTGCTATCTACTCAAGCATACAGCTAGATAATGGAGAGACAGCCAAAGGCTATGCTATCCATAACTTGTATCAAGATGCTGATGAACAAGACGTGAGTCATCTAGTTACCGATTATCCTGTAGATTTTTTCTGGAGTGCTTATGCGCTCGAAGCAGGCCTGATTATCCCATCGGTTGCCGTGCAGCAAGCGCTTATAAGTATGTACAGCGAAGATAAAGCCAAATTGTTGCATAACCCACGCTATTCAGTGGTTGCTAACCCATTCAACAGTGAACGACAAAACTGTACCGAGTACACATTAGACGTGCTCAATGCTGCGGTGTACTCCACCACAGATATAGCCCAACTAAAAGCTAATGCAAAAGCATATTTTACGCCGCAAAAGGTCAACATGAGCCGCGCAAAACTTGGCTTGGCGAGTGTGTTCAGTGACGGCGTGACGCTGTCCGATCACGGTCGTAAGGTAGAAACGACTACATTTGGAAGCCTTGCTCGCTACATGCAGAAATACGATTTATCGGAAAAGGCAGTCATTTTTGCGAGTAGCGGTGAGACAACTATTATCGAGGAATTTAACAATGCAGATTCAGAATAAACCAACGAAAGCATTTCGAATAGCATCACTGGCAGCCCTAATTGTGGGTGTAGGCGCTTATTTTATCGGCCTTTACAATGCCCCAATGGCGCTTAATGAAAAAGGTTATTACTTCGCCATTATGTTATTTGGCTTGTTTTCTGTGGTGAGCTTACAAAAAACGGTACGCGATAAAATGGAAGGTGTGCCAACTACCAAAGCGTACTTCCTTGCATCAGCTATAGCTACTGCATCAGCCATCGTATTGTTGGTAATTGGCTTATTAAATGCTGAGCTTTTATTAAGCGAAAAAGGCTTCTTCGGTATGGCCTTCACTCTAAGCCTTTTCGCCGCTATAACGGTGCAGAAGAACGTACGCGATAGCCAAACTGCAGACGAGTCACGCAACACAAAAAGCGATACTCAAAGCAGCGCTACTGAGCACAAAGACTCTCCCAAAGTGAAAGCTGCTTAAAAAATGGGGTCAGAGTCTGAGGTATCCCCACAAATAATGACTAAAATTCAGTAAGATAAAAAATAAAGGGAACAT